>CASFKT010000239.1 GCA_949295195.1 uncultured bacterium
GCCGAGGGCATCCCGGTGGTGCGCCAGGACAAGGTGAAGGCCTGGGTGTCCATCATGTACGGGTGCAACAACTTCTGCTCCTACTGCATCGTCCCCTACGTCCGGGGCCGGGAGCGCTCCCGGAAGCCGGAGGACATTTTGAACGAGGTGCGGGAGCTGGTGGCCGAGGGCTACAAGGACATCACCCTGCTGGGGCAGAACGTGAACTCCTACGGCAAGGACCTGGAGGAGCCCATGGACTTCGCCGACCTGCTGGAGCAGGTGAACGCGGCCCCCGGGGACTTCCTCATCCGGTTTATGACCTCCCACCCCAAGGACGCCACCCAGAAGCTCTTTGAGACCATGGCCCGGTGTGAAAAAGTGGCCCCGGTGCTCCACCTGCCCTTCCAGGCGGGGAACGACCGGGTGCTGAAGGTGATGAACCGGAAGCACACCATTGAGCAGTACCTGGACAAGATCCGCGCTCTGCGCGCCCTGATTCCCGACATTGTGCTCACTTCCGACGTGATCGTGGGTTTCCCCGGGGAGACCACCCCCGAGTTTGAGGACACCCTGAAGGTGCTGGAGGAGGTGCGCTTCGACGCCCTGTTCACCTTCATCTACTCCCCCCGGGTGGGCACCCCCGCCGCCAAGATGGACGACCCCATGTCCAGGGAGGAGAAGCTGGCGAATTTCAACCGCCTGGTGGCCCTCCAGGACTCCATTTCCGAGGAAAAGCACGCCGCCTACATCGGCAAAACCATGCGCTGTCTGGTGGATGGGGAGAGCGGCGACAGCCGGTACCCCCTCTCCGCCCGCACCCCGGGCAACCGGCTGGTGCGGCTCACCGGGAATCCCGATGTGATCGGACAGTTTGTGCAGGTGAAGATCACCGACGCCAATAAGTGGTCCCTGTTTGGGGAGATGGCCTGATTTTATTTTCCAGGGGTGTTCCGCCGGCGGGGCTTTCGTAGGGGCGGCCTTTGGCCGCCTGTAAGCCTTCCCCCTGGGGGGAAGGTGGCACGGCGAAGCCGTGACGGATGAGGGGACGATTCCCCACCAAAGCCTTCCCCCTGGGGGGGAAGGTGCCCCAGTGCGCACACTGGGGCGGATGAGGGGACGATAACGAAACAGTTCCATTAAGTACAGGGCATTTCGCCGCCCCGGCGCGCTATTTTGCAAGGTTTCGCCCTGCGGGGCGAGGTACTTTCCCAGCGATGGGAAAGTACCCAAAGGATCGCCGGGGACGGCTCCAGATGAGCACTTCGTGCTCATAGTCGCCTTTCCCCGGACCCCCATTACGGGGGCTACCCCTCCGGCTTGGCATAAAATTTCCGGCGCGCAAAATCAGGAGTGCTCGGGTGCAATTTCTTCCGGCCCCACTGGAGGCCTGAGTCTGCAAAATTTAGAACATTTGCGGTTCAAGATCTGCGCCTGGCTTTGCCGAACCAACGATACCGGTGTGAATCCTGGCGGGAGGCCCAAGGGCCTCCCCTACGCAAAACCAAAACCGCCACGTTTTATCGTATTTATCGTAGGGGAGGGGCTTGCCCCTCCCGCCGGTTTCCCGAAATCCGCCGTAGGGGCGGCACACTGGGCCGCCCGCTCCGCTGGCGGGCCGGAAAACCTACCCCCGTCCCAACTCCAGCCCGATGGCCAATCCCGCCAGAAAGACCGCCTCCTGTTCGATGGAGAAACCCAGGAGCATCCCGTCCTCCATCTTTTCCGCCAGACCCGCGGCCTCATCCCCCAGGGCGCACAGCCCCGCCCGGGCCTCCTGGACCAGCTTCTGCCCCTCCCAGAGCTCCTGCCGTCCCGTGTGCAGAAGGGAATAGACCCGGTTCTCCTGGGCGAATTGATATAAGGCCCTTTGCAGGTCGGTCATGTTGATTCCCCTTTCCATGTCATCGCATTTTTCTGCGTATTTCCATTTTATCACGTATATATCTACGTGTCAATAAGAAGGTGCCACTATGTCGCAATTTTCAGAACGTCTCACGGCCCTGCGGAAACAAAAGGGAATCTCTCAAGCTGCCGCGGCAAAAGAGTTGAATGTCGCCCTGCGGGGCCTGCAAAATTATGAATATGGAGACACCGAGCCCCGTCTGTCCATTTTGATCCGCATGGCCGATTTTTACGGCGTGTCCATCGACTATCTGGCAGGGCGGACGGATACGCCGTGAATTGCAGCGGACGGCCCGGTGCGCCGCCTCGACGGCGTTTTGCGGGTGACCCGGCGGCGCGTCCGGGAGGCCGCGCCCTACAAAGGGGGCAGATGCCTCGACGGCGGCGGGGGCAAGCCCCCGCCCTACACCCGCCCTACATGGGTAGCCCCCCCTGGGACGGACGGCCCAGTGTGCCGCCCCTACGGTGTGCAAAAACGATTCCACCGATTCGTAGGGGCCGGACACTTTCGCGGGCCGCCGGGTGCCCTGCGATTCCGGCGCCCACCCTCATCCGCCCCCTTCGGGGGCACCTTCCCCCTGGAAGGGGGAAGGCTTTCGGGCGGCCACATGGGGCCGCCCCTACAAAGGGGGGCGAACCCTGTCCCCTCATCTATCACGGCTTCTCCGTGCCACCTTTCCCTATCCCCTCTGTCGCTTCGCGACATCTCCCCTTGACAAGGGGAGTCGGCCCCCAAGGGGAAGGCTTACGGGCGACCGCAAGGGTCGCCCCTACAGCGGGAACGGGATCGGCCACGTTAGTTCGGAGTCGGCAGGCGCAGGTGTGGAATTGCGTCGGCTGTAATTTTTGCATACTCAGGGCCCCAGTGGGCCCGGATGGAACGACGGAAAGCCACTCCATTTTTGCGCGCCGGAAATGACGCATAGCCTTTCAGGAGGGCGTCCCCCGTAACGGGGTCCGGGGAAAGGCGACTATGAGCACGAAGTGCTCATCTGGAGCCGTCCCCGGCGGCGTTTTGCCCAATCCCTCGTTGCTCCCGGCGAAGCCCAGCGAAGCGGGTTCGCCGGGAAGAGGAGGAGCAAGGGAACGACGGAGTGGAGTGGACTCAAGGTGAATTGGCCCGAAGGGACAAGAGAAGGTGGCCTGGGCCATTGCGACGACGAGCCGCCGCGGGCAAAGTCACTCGCCGCCCGCAGGCGGCGAAATTCTCCCTGTGAAAAGAACCACCCAGCGGCCCGATGAGGGCATCGGGCCCTACAAAAATCACTCTATTATCGCCCCCTCATCCGCCCCCTTCGGGGGCACCTTCCCCCCAAGGGGAAGGCTTTTTTGGGGGACCGCCCCCATCCGCCTCCGGGGGTAAGAAAGAACAGGTGCCGACCCCCTCAAAAATTGTCCATTGTCAATTGTTCATTGTCAATTCCAAAGAAAGATGGTGACCCCATGGCAGAAATGACCCCCATGATGAAGCAGTATCTGGAGATGAAGGACCGCAACCCGGACTCCATCTTATTTTTCCGGCTGGGCGATTTTTACGAGATGTTCTTCGACGACGCCAAGCTGGCCTCCCGGGAGCTGGATTTGACCCTCACCACCCGGGACCGGAGCAAGCCCCCGGAGGAGCGCACCCCCATGTGCGGAGTGCCCTATCACTCCTGTGACAGCTACATCGCCCGGCTCATCGCCAAGGGGTACAAGGTGGCCATCTGCGAGCAGACCGAGGACCCGGCCACCGCCAAGGGACTGGTGGACCGGGACATCGTCCGGGTGATCACCCCGGGCACCGTCATGTCCGCCTCCATGCTGGAGGAGGGAAAAAACAACTTCCTGTGCGCCGTCTACGCCGACTCCGCCGCCATCGGCCTGTGTCTGTGCGACCTGTCCACCGGCGAGGTGTTCGGCACCTCCTTCCCCACCGGGGAGGAGGCACGGGACCACCTGGCCAACGAGCTGGGCCGGTTCCACCCCACCGAGGCGGTGCTGTCCGACGGGGCCTATCACCTGGACGGACTCACCGACTTTTTGAGGGACAAGCTGGACTGCATGTGTGAGAACGGGGGAGAGGGGCGCTTCCGATACGACGCCGCCCTGCCCCTGGTGCAGAAGCAGTTCCGGGCGGGGCTGGAGTCCATCCCCGAGGGGGACCGGGCCGCCGTCCAGGCGGCAGGGGGCCTGCTCACCTATCTGTACGAGACTCAAAAGACCGATTTAAGCCACATCGCCGCCTTCTCCTACTACACCACGGGCCAGTTTATGGAGCTGGACCTCACCGCCCGGCAGACTTTGGAGCTCACCGGCACCATGCGGTCCAAGGAGAAGAAGGGGTCCCTGCTGTGGGTGCTGGACCGGACCAAGACCGCCATGGGCGGGCGGCTGCTGCGGGGGTGGATCGAGCGGCCCCTCCTGTCCCCGGTGCAGATCGGCCGCCGCCAGCAGGCGGTGAGCGACCTGTACGAGGACATCATCACCCGGGAGGAGCTGACCATGGTCCTCAAGGAGGTCACCGACCTGGAGCGGCTCATCGGCCGGGTGGTGTACGGCTCCGCCGGAGGGCGGGATTTGGTGGCCCTGGCCAACGGTCTGGGGAAGCTGCCCCGCATCCGGGAGCTGCTGGAGGGCTGCTCCTCCGCGCTGCTCCAGTCCCTCCGGGAGGAGCTGGACGACCTGCCCGAGGTGCGGGAGCTTCTCCAGCGGGCCCTGGTGGACGATCCCCCCTTCTCCGTGCGGGAAGGCAAGTTCATCCGGGAGGGGTACAGCCCCGAGGTGGACCGGCTCTGGAACGTCATCAACCACGGGGCCGAGCTGGTGGCCGACCTGGAGACCCGCACCAAGGAGCAGACGGGCATCAAGAACATGAAGGTCCGGTACAACAAGGTGTTCGGCTACTACATCGAGGTGGCCAAGTCCCAGATCGGCCTGGTGCCTCAGGACTGGGTGCGCAAGCAGACCACCGTCAACGCCGAGCGGTACATCTCCCAGGAGCTGAAGGAGCTGGAGCACACCATCCTCTCCGCCCAGGACCAGGTCACCGCCCTGGAGTACCAGCTGTTCTGCGAGCTGAAGGACACCGTGTGCGCCCACGTGGCGCAGGTCCAGGCCTCCGCCGCGGCGGTGGCCCAGGTGGACGTGCTCACCTCCTTCGCCGCCGTGGCCGCCGCGAATGGCTACTGCATGCCCCTGGTGGACAACTCCTCGGTGCTCCAGATCACCGAGGGGCGGCACCCGGTGGTGGAGAAGGTGCTCAAAGGCACCCCCTTCGTCCCCAACGACACCCACATGGACAGCGGGGACGACCTGTGCGCCATCATTACCGGCCCCAACATGGCGGGCAAGTCCACCTACATGCGGCAGGTGGCCCTCATTGTCCTCATGGCCCAGATGGGCTCCTTCGTCCCCGCCCAGTCCGCCCACATCGGCATTGTGGACCGGGTGTTCACCCGCATCGGGGCCAGCGACGACCTGTCCGCCGGAGCGTCCACCTTCATGGTGGAGATGACCGAGGTGGCCCAGCTGCTGAAAAACGCAACGAAAAAGTCCCTGCTCATCCTGGACGAGATCGGCCGGGGCACCTCCACCTATGACGGCATGGCCATCGCCCGGGCGGTGCTGGAGTACTGCGCCGACCCAAAGCGGCTGGGGTGCAAGACCCTGTTCGCCACCCACTACCACGAGCTCACCGTGCTGGAGGGGGAGCTGTCCGGGGTGAAGAACTACAACATCGCCGCCAAGAAGCGGGGAAACGACCTGATCTTCCTGCGGAAAATCGTCCGGGGCGGGGCCGACCAGAGCTACGGCATCGAGGTGGCCAAGCTGGCCGGGGTGCCCGACCGGGTCATCAAGCGGGCCCGGGCCATCGGGCCCGGGCCATTTTGGAGGAGCTGGAGGCGGGGGGAGGCGGAATGCAGAATGCAGAGTGCAGAATGCAGAATGCCCCTCAGGAGCAGGTTTCCCTCATGGATCTGGGGGGGCAGAAGGTGCTTCAAAAGCTGCGGATGACCGACGTGAACATTTTGTCCCCCATCGAAGCCCTGAATCTGCTGGCGGAGCTGAAGCAGGATTTGCAGGAGAGCTGAGTTTTTTCATTGCAGGGGATTTCGCCGCCGGGGGACGCGGCAAATGGACTACGGCTCCGCTTATGCTCCGCCTAAGTCCATAGGACCGCTTACCCCCGGACCCCTGTTTTACGAGAGCGCCAATTAGGCAGGCTTTCAGGTTATCGCAAAGGCGCGGGTAGTTCAACTGACTGGTTTCCGTTCTATGACCGCTGCCGCTGAGTGTCCGGTAACCTTTGGGTACTGCTTCTATTGGTGGAAAACGCGCCTTTGGGGCTGGTGGGGCTCAAGTTGTGCGGCGGGGGATCGGCGGGCGGGTGAGGACACCCGCCCCTACAAGTGCTATCTGGAAGCACTCTTGTCCTTTTGTAGGGCCCGATGCCCCCATCGGGTCGTTCCTGGGCGGCCCGGTGTGCCGCCCCTACGAAATGCGGGAATCTTCCAATTGGGTCGTAGGGGCCGGTCCCAGACCGGCCCGCGGGCGGCCACATGGGGCCGCCCCTACGAGTAGAACAAAACCACAGCATGATCGGAGGCGTTCCCCTCATCCGCCTCGCATCCGCTCGGCACCTTCCCCCAAGGGGAAGGCTTGCGGGCGACCGCGAGGGTCGCCCCTACACAAGAAACAAACCGGTACCGTTAGTTCGGCAACGCCAGGCGCAGTTGCGGAACCGCTCCAGCTACAATTTTTCTCAAAGCCAGGGCCCTGTGGCCCGGCGGGAATTTAGACCAGCCACTCAGATTTTGTGCGCCGGAAGGATTCTTCCTGCTCTAAGGGGTAACCCTCGTAGACAGGGGTCCGGGGAAAGGCGACTATGAGCACGAAGTGCTCATCTGGAGCCGTCCCCGGGGGCGTTTTGCCTTCTTTTTCGCCATGGAAAAAGAAGGTCGCCGCCCGCAGGCGGCGAAACTCTCTCAAAAAGGAGAAATGCTCAATGTTCACCGACGGCCGCAGTAAAAAAGTCATCTTCCTGGCCCACTGCCTGTTGAACCAGAACGCCATCTCCGACGGCACCGCCGTCTGTCCCGCCGCCTTTGGGGAGCTGATCCAGCTCCTGCTGGACCGGGACGTGGGCGTCGTCCAGATGCCCTGTCCGGAGCTGTGCTGCCTGGGGCTGGAGGCGGCGGGGATCTCCGTCCCCATGCTGGGGCTGAAGCGCCCGGACGGCGCGGCCCAAAAGGTGGCCGCCCTCTTGTAATCCCGCTGCCGCATAAAACAGAAAAACACCCCAGAGGATGGAAGCTGAAACGCTCTTCCTCTGGGGTGTTGCTATAAATTCCGGTCCGAATATGGGGCGGTCAGTCCTGCTCCACCAGCTTTCCGTCGTACAGCTCGGTGCCCTGGACCACGATCTCATCCCCGCTGCGCAGGGCGCGGCTGCTCTCCTGGGCGGGCTGGACCACGTAGAAGTCGCTGCCCTCCGCCAGAATATTCACCGGCTTGAACTCCATCTGGCCGGCCACCACGGTGTACACGCCGGTGGTGTTGATCTCGGTGGTCTCGCCGGTCTCCTCGTCGGTCTGGGTGCTGGTCTGGATGCGCACGGCGGCCTTGGGCACCCGCAGGCCGCTCTGACTGTCAAAGATGATCTCCGCCGTCTGCCGGCGCAGCAGGGTGGTCTGCTCCAGATAGCGGTTGGCGGACAGCACCCGCCTGTCCGTCCTCCGCCTCGCTCACCTGGACCACCTTTGCGGGGATGTCCTGGGTGAAGTCGCTGGCAAAGCGCAGGGTGACCTCCGCGTAGTCCTGCCCGTCGGGGACCGGCAGCGCGTCTAGCCGCTCCCCCTCCTCCTGGGTGACAACGGCGGCAAAGTACCAGTCCTTGGACAATATCAGCTTGCCCGCCGCGGAATCCTCCCCGCTGGGGCTCATATCCATCAGCTCCCGCAGCCCGGAGGGGGTGAGCTGGAGGGCCGTCTCCGGGCTGACCAGGGTCTCGTACCCGTCCACCAGGGCGGAGAAGGTGCCCGCCTGGGGGGCGGTGATCTGGGTCACGGCGTTGTAGGTCTGGCTCTGGAGGGCGCTGTACTCGGCCGTGAGC
>CASFKT010000240.1 GCA_949295195.1 uncultured bacterium
GGCCGGGGGCTGGAAGCAGCACGCCGCCCAGCAGGTGGACAAGTCGGTCCTCTACGACCTGGCCCGGAAGGTGCTGGGCGTCGGGGAGGAGCACATCCATGAGCTGTTCGGGGCGGTGGAGCACCCCATTTTCTACAACACCTGCAAACATCACCACTTCCATGTGCCCATCTACGCCCGGGTGCTCATCCGGGATGTACGGACGCTGGAGCCCCTGCCCATGGGGCAGGCGGGGCTGGTGAATCTCATCACCCCTCTGAACCGGGCCACCCCTGTGACCAGCGTGGTCACCGATGACCTGGGGGTGCTCCGGCCGGGGGAGGACTGCGGCTGCGGCATCAAATCCCCCTACCTGACCATTCTGGGCCGGGTGGGCATGCCGGAGATCCAGACCTGCGCCGCCGGTGCGGCGGAGCTGCTAGGGAAAGGGGAGGGATTCTCGTGATCTTTGCCGCCGGAACACTGCTCCCCCAGGAGGAGCTGCCCGCCCTGCTGGACACGCTGGAGGAGCGGCTGAATGAGACCCGGTCCGGCCCGCCCCTGGACGTGTACGTGGTACTGGACGCGGTGGACAGCCTGGGCCGGGCCCTGGATTCCGGGGAGCTGGACCCTCTGCTGGCCCAGTACGCGCCCCCCGGCGCGCTGGAGGAGCTGCGGGCGGTGCGGGGGATGATCCGCCGGGAGACCCTGGAGGAGCGCCTCCAGCTGGAGCTGGGGGACCTGCGGCCTGGAACCTGGGTGGAGCGGCCCTTTGGCCGGACCCTGGTCCAGCCCCTGGGGGTACTCCTCCATATAACTCCGGGCAACCAGCCGGGGCTTCCCCTGTTCAGCGCCCTGGAGGGGCTGCTCACAGGGAATCTCAACCTGATCAAACTCCCCCACGGGGACCGGGGGCTGACTCTGGCCGCCCTGAAGCTGCTCACCCAGCGGGAGCCCCGGCTGGCCCCCTGGCTGTACGCCTTTGAGGTGTCCTCCAGGGACGCGGGCACGCTGGAGCGGCTCTCCGCCCTGGCGGACGGAGTGGTCACCTGGGGCGGGGACGGGGCGGTGTCCGCCCTGCGGAGGATGGCTCCCCCGGGCTGTAAGCTCATGGAGTGGGGCCACCGCCTGAGCTTTGCCTATCTGGCCGGATATGAGGACCGGGAGGCGGAGTGGTCCGACCTGGCCCGGCACATCGTCCGCACCGGCGGACTGCTGTGCTCCTCCTGTCAGGTGATTTACCTGGACACAGACCAGTTGGAGGAGGGGGAGGCCTTCTGCCGGGCGTTCCTCCCCCTGCTGAACCGGGCCGCCCAGGAGCGGGACCGGGACGGAGCGGCCCAGGCTGCCCTGTATACCCACACCTACCGCCTGGAGCGTCTGGCGGAGGGGGCCGGGGACAGGACCTGGTTCGGGGAGGGCTGCTCCCTCACCTTAAAGCCGGACCGGGAGCTGGAGCTCTCTCCCCTATACGGAAACGTGCTGGTGAAGTGCCTGCCCCGGGAGGAGCTGATCCCCGTCCTGCGCCGGCAGAAGGGCCGGCTCCAGACGGCGGGCCTGCTGTGCCGGCCCGAGGAGCGGGAGGAGCTGACCGTCCTCCTGGCCCGGGCGGGGGTGACACGGATCACCCGGGCGGGGGAGATGTCCCGCACCTTTCCCGGAGAGGCCCACGACGGGGAGTATTCCCTGCGGCGGTATATACGACTGGCAGACATCGAAACGTAAACATCAGCCCGCCCGGACGGGGCGGAGGCACCAAGGAGCGATTATGGAACTGAAGATCAAAGCGGTATCCCCCAAAATCGGAAAAGAGATCCCCACCCCCTTTTACGCCACCCCCGGGTCGGCGGCCATGGATTTACACGCCTGTATGGAACAGCCGGTGACGCTTCTGCCAGGAGGCAGAGCGGTGATCCCCACGGGCATCGCCATCGCCCTGCCCTCGGCCGGCTATGTGGCCCTGGTGCTGGCCCGGAGCGGCCTGGGCATCAAGCACGGGGTGGTCCCCTCCAACTGCGTGGGGGTCATCGACAGTGATTACCGCGGTGAGATCATGGTTGGTCTTTATAACTCCGGGGAATCGGAGTACACCGTTCAGCCCGCCGACCGCATCGCCCAGCTGATGGTGATGCCGGTGGTCCAGGCCCAGATCCAGATGGTGGATGAGCTGGACGAGACACAGCGGGGGACCGGAGGCTTCGGCTCCACCGGGAAGTAAACATTCATCCAGAGAGGAGCATCCCAGTCATGTTCGGATTTTTCAAGAAAAAGAGCGGCGAGGTCCCCGAGGAACAGGAGCGGCTCCAGAAGGCGGCCGCCCGGGAGGCGGAGCGGAAGGAGGCGTCGGCCATTCCGGAGGAGCTGCGGGCCCTGGGGCAGAAGTTCCTGCCGGAGGAGATCAGCATTCTGGCCGTCACCGGGGCCAGCGGCTTTGGAGGCAGCCGGCCCCAGGAGAACGGGCCCTGGCTGGCTGTGCTGGAGCTGACCGCCTGGAAAGAGGAGGACAGCGAGGAGCCCGCCCACCGGGAGAAGGCCCAGCTGGTGGCTGTGGCGGACGACAGGCTGATGGACTACCTCCGCCGCCGGGTGCGTGGGGACAGCGTCTTTCAGATCATGGTCCGCCCCTCTGAGGACGGGAAACAGTTTCTCATGACCGAGCTGCCCCAGCCCGAGACCGACCCGGAGATGAAGGCCATCCTGGAGGAGCAGAAGAAGCCGGTGTCCATCTGGGTGCCCGAGCTGGGGACCTTTACGCTCAACCGGCTGGTCAATTGGTTTGAGGCCGAGGTGGAGTGGCTGGGCCAGCCCGCCCGGCTGGACATCGACCGGGAGGAGGACTGGGACGCCTGCGTGGAGCAGGCCAAGGCCCTCCGCCGCCCAGGAGCTTCTGGACCAGGCCAACGACTGGGCTCAGGACGCCGCAGAGAACGAGGAAGAGGAGCCCGAGGAGATCACCCGGGAGCAGTTCATGGAGCGCATGGAGCTGGACGCCGTCCAGATCTCCGCCGACGGGAGCTTTGAGTTCTGGTTCAACGACGGAGACCTGTTCTGGGGGCACGCCATCCATGTGACCGGGTCGCTGGATAAGGGACCGGAGACGGCGCAGATGGAGGGGTAAGCGGCAGGGAGGTTTCGCCGCCTGCGGGCGGCCACATGGGGCCGTCCCTACGGTGAGGCGGAAACCTCCAGGGCGGGCGGCTGATAGCCGCCCCTACAGTCTGCCGGAAACCAGCAGGGGCGCATAGCATGCGCCCGCCAGGAGTTGGACCAGGAGCGTTGGCTCGGCAAAGCCAGGCGCGGCGGCGGAACCGCACCCGTCCTAATTTTTGCAAACCCAGGCCCCAGTGGGCCGGGATGAATTTAGACACCCACTCAAACTTTGCGCGCCGGAAATTTTCCGCCTGACCCAAGGGGTAACCCCCGTAATGGGGTCCGGGGAAAGCGGTCCTATGGACCTAGGCGGAGCAAAGCGGAGCCGTAGTCCATCGGCCGCGTCCCCGGCGATCCGTTGGTTTCTTTCCCATCGCTGGGAAAGAAACTCGCCCCGCAGGGCGAAACTCTGCCAAACGGCGCGCCGAGTCGTCGCGCCCTACATGGGTTGGAAACCTGCCCCCTCATCCGCCCCCTTCGGGGGCACCTTCCCCCCAGGGGGAAGGCTTATGATGGCAGGTGGCGGAACCCCATAAAAACCCAAGAATATGACTACAAATTGGAATATAAGCAGAGGATATGACTGAAAGGAGGCGGTTCCATGGCCGTAATTTTAGCATCCCAATCCCCCCGGCGGCGGGAGCTGCTGGAGCGGATGGGGCTCTCGGACTTTTTGATCCGCCCCGCCCAGGGGGAGGAGAACTTTGACCCGTTCCTCACGCCGGCCCAGCTGGTGGAGGCCCTCTCCCGCCAGAAGGCGGAGGAAATTTCCGCCGGGGCAGGGCCGGAGGACATCGTCATCGCGGCGGACACGGTGGTGTCCGTGGACGGCCGGGTGCTGGGCAAGCCCCGGGACGGGACGGAGGCCGCCGAGATGCTCGCCGCCCTGTCCGGCCGGGAGCACACGGTGTACACCGGGGTGACGGTGCGCCGGGGCGGGGAGACCGTCACCGAGCACGAGGCCACCGCCGTCCGGTTCCGCCCCCTGACCGGGGAGGAGATCGCGGCCTATGTGGACACCGGGGAGCCCATGGACAAGGCGGGGGCCTACGGCATCCAGGGCTACGGCTGCCTGCTGGTGGAGGGGATCTCCGGGGATTATTTCAACGTGGTGGGCCTGCCGGTGTGCCGGCTGGGCAAGATTTTGGCCCGGTTCGGGGTGGAGCCCCTGCGCCTGGCCGCAGAGAAGGAGCGGAGAGCGTGAAGGATTTTTTGCGCCGGAACGGCATCTGGCTTTTGGTGATTGCCCTGCTGCTCAGCATCCTCATCGGGGTCTCCTCCGCCTTTATGGGGGGGAACGCCGACCCCCTGTCCAACCTGGTGACCACCATCACCACCCCTGTGCGCAACGGGGCGGCGGCGGTGGGGGATTTCTTCCAGGGGGTGTCCCGCTACGTCTTCCACTATGGGGAGATGGAGCAGCAGATCAGCGACCTGGAGGAGGAGAACGCCCAGCTGCAGCAGCAGATTCGGGAGAGCCAGGAGGCCCTGCAGGAGAACGAGCTGCTCCGGAACCTGCTGGACCTGCGGGAGCGGCGGCGGGACTTCGTCTTTGAGTCCGCCAAGGTCACCGCCCGGTCCAACGACAACTGGCGCTCCACCCTCACCCTGAGCAAGGGCAGCGAGTCGGGCATCCAGGAGGGGAACTGTGTGGTCACCTCCACCGGCGTGCTGGTGGGCGTGGTGTCCAAAGTGGGCAGCCACTACTGCGAACTGGAAACCGTCATCGACACCGGCATGGAAATGGGGGGCATCATCACCCGCACCAACGCCGTGGGCGTGCTGGAGGGGGATTTCAGCCTGATGCAGGAGGGAAAGCTCCGCCTGGCCTATCTCCCCGACGAGGCACAGCTGGTGGCCGGGGACGAGGTGCTCACCTCCGGACGGGGGGACGTGTACCCCTCCGGCCTGGTGGTGGGCCAGGTGGAGGGCGTGTTCAACGACGTGTCCGGCATGAACCGCTACGCGGTGGTCGTCCCGGAGGTGAACCTGGACACCCTGGTGGAGGTCTTTGTCATCAAGGAGTTTGACATTGTGGAATAAAACAGGTTCCGAGCGCATCGCGCCCGGAAGGGAAAAGAGGTGATACCGTGACCACCCGGGATCAAGTGCACAAGTGGTTTTTCTACGCCCTGGGGCTGGTCCCCATCTGGGTGCTGGACGCCTTTGTCCTCAACCGCATCGCCCCCTTCGGGGTGATCCCCATGCTGCTGCCCCTGGCGGTGGCGGCGGTGGCGGTGCTGGAGGGGGCCTACGCCGGGACGGGCTTCGGACTGGCGGTGGGCCTGTTGTGGGAGCTGTCCTACGCCGGGGGCTTCGGCGGGCTGGTGTTCGGCATGGCCCTGGCGGGGATGGCGGTGGGCGCGGCCTCTCAGTATGTGCTCAGCCAGAACTTTTTCAGCTGCCTGCTGTGCTCCGCGGTGGTGCTGGGGGCGCTGGACGGGCTGCGGCTG
>CASFKT010000241.1 GCA_949295195.1 uncultured bacterium
CACTTGCCGATCTGGATGACGACAGTGGGCAATAGGGCGAGCAGGGCGCACAGGCCGATCTGCTCCATGGTAAAGGGGGCCACCTGGAAGAGGCCGCTCAGGAAGGGCACAAACAGCACCGCCGCCAGCAGCACGACCCCCGCGCAGAAGGCAGCCAGGCTGGCCTTGTTGCTCAAAAAGCCCAGGGTGAAGATGGACTGCCGTCCCCGGCAGTTGAAGCCGTGGAACAGCCGGGCCAGGGTGAGGGTGGCAAAGGCCAGCGTCATGGCCAGGGCGCTCCCCCCGCTGTTCAGGCCCATAAAGTAGGCGGCCATGGTGGCGGCGGCAATCAGCAGGCCGTACACGCCGATTCGGCCCATGAGGGACCGGCTCAGGATGGGCTCCTTGGGGTCCCGGGGCTTCTGAGCGAGCAGATCCCCGGTGGCGGGCTCCACCCCGATGGCGATGGCGGGCAGGGAGTCGGTAAGCAGGTTGATAAACAGCAGGTGGACCGGCAGGAAGGGATTGGGCAGGCCCAGAATCGAGGTGACCAGTACACTGAAAATGCCCGCCATATTCCCCGAGAGCAGGAAGGTGATGGCGTTTTTGATGTTGGTGTACACGCCCCGGCCGTTGACCACCGCCTTGACGATGGTGGCGAAGTTGTCGTCGGCCAGGATCATGGCGGCGGCGTCCTTGGACACCTCGGTGCCGGTGATGCCCATAGCCACGCCGATGTCCGCGGACTTGAGGGCGGGAGCGTCGTTTACCCCGTCGCCGGTCATGGCCACAATTTTCCCCTTCCGCTTCCATGCGTTGACAATGCGGATCTTGTGCTCCGGGGACACCCGGGCGTAGACGGACACGTGCTCCAGCTTCTGGTCCAGCGCCTGGTCGTCCAGTTCGTCCAGCTCCCCGCCGGACAGGGCCTCGTCTCCCTCCTGGAGAATGCCGATCTGTTTGGCAATGGCGGAGGCGGTGACCTTGTGGTCGCCGGTGATCATCACGGTGCGGAGGCCGATGAAGGTATAGTCCCGCTCATCCTCCAGGGTGACCTGCCTGGCTCCCGGCATTCCCCGGAAGGCGAAGGCCAGCACCCGCAGCCCCTGGCTGGACAGAGCCTGGTTCACCGACAGAATCTGTTCTCGCCGCTCCTGTGTCAGCTCCACAACCCCATCGGAGGTGAGCAGGCTCACAGACCGGTCCAACAGCACGTCCAGGGCCCCCTTGGTGAGCATCACCGTCTCCCCCTCCTCCAGCACGTGGAGGGTGGACATAAGCTTCCGGTCGGAGTCGAAGGCCAGCTCGCACAGCCGGGGGTACTGCGCCCGGTAGGCCCGCTCCTCGATGCCCATACGGTCGCCGATCATAATGAGGGCCACCTCGGTGGGGTCGCCCACGGCGGTCCCCTTCTCCTCGTCGGTGGTGGCGTCGCTGGCCAGGATGGCGGCCCGGACCAGCCGCCGGTGGCTCCTGGCAGGGGATGAGCTCCCCGTCTACAAAGGCGGTCTGGGGGGTCATTTTGTTCTGGGTGAGGGTGCCCGTCTTGTCCGAACAGATCACCGACACTGCCCCCAGGGTCTCCACCGCCTTGAGCTCCTTCATGATGGCGTTCTCCTTGGCCATCTTCTGGGTGCCCATGGCCTGGACGATGGTGACGATGGAGCTGAGGGCCTCGGGGATGGCGGCCACCGCCAGGGCCACGGCGAACATGAGGGAGTCCAGGATGGCCTGGGCGCCGAAGCTGCCCGCGTGGTACAGGGACAGGGCGAACACGCCCACGCAGATGATGAGGATAATCATGGCCAGCCGGCGGCTGAACTGGTCCAGGCTCTCCTGGAGGGGAGTCTTGCGCCGCTGGGTCTGGTTCATCAGGGCGGCCACCTTCCCCAGCTCGGTGTCCATACCGGTGCCGGTGATCACCACCAGGGCCCGGCCATAGGTAACCAGAGAGCCGGAGAACACCAGGTTTTTCCGGTCTCCCAGGGCCACCTTGTCCCCTTCAATGACCGCCTCGGTTTTCTCCACCCCCTCGCTCTCGCCGGTGAGGGAGCTCTCGTTGACCTTCAGAGAGTAGTTATGGAGAATGCGGCCGTCGGCCACCACCATGTCCCCCGCCTCCAGCTCCACAATGTCGCCGGGGACGATCTGGGCGGAGGGGATCACCAGCCGCTCCCCGTCCCGGAGCACCCGGGCGGTGGGGGCGGACATGGCCTTCAAGCTCTCCAGGGATTTTTCCGCCTTGCAGTGCTGGACGGTGCCCAGCACCGCGTTGAGAATCAGCACCGCGAAGATGACGACGGTGCTCTCCACATTGCCGGACAGCATGGAGATCACAGCGGCGGCAATGAGAATCACCACCAGCAGATCCTTGAACTGCTCCAGGAACACCTGCCACACCGGCTTCTTCTTCTCCTCGCGGAGGGCGTTGGGGCCGAATCGCTCCAGCCGCTCCTGGGCCTGCTGGGAAGTGAGGCCCTCCTCCCTGCTCTCCACGGCCGCTAAGACCTGTTCGGGGGTCTGACTGTAATACCGGGACTCCATGGACACGTCTCTCCTTCCCTCCGCCGGAACCGCATCTATCTATGCAGTTTCAGCGGATCTGGTTTGCATTTTAGAAGCGGTCGTCCGGGACCAGGGCGGGCTGCAAAGAAAAAAAGACTTCTGCGCAAACGTCTGCAATCAAACGCTTACGCAAAAGTCTTGTAACCGAAATTCTCGGCGTCCGCTGCCAGGCTTGCGTTTCAAGCCGGGATGTTGACAGCGGCCCTGCACTACTCCCTTTTGCTTCCGTGAAACTAGTATACCAGTCAGGGTTTCCCCTGTCAAGTCGGAAATGAAGTTTTTTTGTTAAAAACCTGCAAATTTTGATTTTTCAGCCTTAGCATGTATAAACGCAAGAGGCGAAACGAAGTTTCGCATAAAGTTTCTTTGCTACTTTCTTTTCAAAGAAAGTAGGGCGACGGCGTGGGCGGCGATGCCCTCCTCGGCGCCGGTAAAACCCAGCTTCTCCTCGGTGGTGGCCTTCACGTTCACCTGCCCCGGCTCCACCTTCATCCGGGCGGCCAGGTTGTCCCGCATTTTTTCAATGTAGGGGGCCAGCTTGGGCTTCTGAGCCAAAATGGTGGCGTCCACGTTGCCCACCTGGTACCCCTTCTCCTCCAGCAGCTCCACCACATGGTCCAGCAGCTTCAGGCTGTCGGCCCCAGCGTAGGCCGGGTCGGTGTCCGGGAAGTGCCGTCCGATGTCCCCCAGGGCCGCCGCCCCCAGCAGGGCGTCCATCACCGCGTGGGTGAGCACGTCCGCGTCCGAGTGGCCCAGCAGTCCCAGAGTGTGGGGCACCTCCACCCCGCCCAAAATCAGCTTCCGGCCCTCTACAAGCCGGTGTACGTCATATCCGTGTCCAATGCGCATGGTCATCCCAGTTCTCCCCTCTCCCGCGCGTCCAAAATGGCCTCCCCCACGATCAGGTCAAAGGGGGTGGTCAGCTTCAAATTCTCCCGGCTCCCCCGGGTGAGGGATACCTTCATGCCCAGCCGCTCCACGGCGGCGCAGTCGTCGGTGAGCACCTCCCCGTCCTCCAGGGCCTTCTGCACCGCCGCACGGATCAGGTCGGCCTGGAACACCTGGGGGGTCTGGACGGCAAACAGGGTGGAACGGTCCACCGTCTCCACCGCCAGGCCGTTTTCCGAGCGCTTCACCGTGTCGGTGATGGGCACCGCCGGGGCAGCCGCCCCGGTCTGGGCCGCCCTGTGGAGGACTTCCTCCAGCACGTCGGGCGGCAGCAGGGGCCGGGCCCCGTCGTGGATGGCGATGAGCTCCGCGTCCTCCCGCACCTCGCTTAACCCGGCCTGGACCGAGTGGATGCGCTCCTTGCCCCCCTTGATGACCTTGCTCACCTTGGTGAGGGCAAAGTCCTGGCAGATGCTGCCCACCTCCACCATCAGGTCCTCCCGGGTGACCACGATGATCTCCGCAATGTCCGGGCACTGCTGAAACACCCGCAGAGTGTGCACCAACACCGGCAGCTCCCCCAAGGTGGTGAGCACCTTGTCGATGCCCTCCATCCGCCGGGCGCTCCCGGCCGCCACCACCACGGCGGACCAGATATGTACCGATTTCTTCCGGCCCAGCCGGGAAAGAAGACCTGCCATCCTCTTGTTCCTCCTCCGCAAAAGAGGAGCCCTTCGGCTCCCCCTTGTC
>CASFKT010000242.1 GCA_949295195.1 uncultured bacterium
TACTTCCGCACCCGGCCCGTGGGGGCCTCCTGCTGATAGGAGGAGAGGTACTTCCCCTTCTCCAGGGCGTGGAGGATGGGGTACAGGGTCCCCTCCTTCATCTGGAAGGTGTCGTTGGAGCGGCGGGAGAGCTCCGTAATCATCTGATACCCGTACATGTCCTCCTTCTCCAGCAGAGAGAGGACCAGCAGCGTGCTGCTGCCCGCGATCAATCCTTTGTCCAGCTTCATCCAAAAAACCTCCTTTTGAAAACTTTTATTTACTCTTGATACCTTGTCCTTCTAGGTATAGAATACCTTGAGATTCTAGGTATTGTCAAGGGGGAGCGGCCCGTACTTTTTCACAAGATTTTCCGGGCATTTTCAGCAATGCTGCCTATCCGCCGGCTTTTCAGGACCACACACAAAAAAACTGGCACAGAGGGGTGGATGTGTTGTATAATAGGGGCATCCATACGGGAGTTGGGCTTCCGGAAGCGCAAAGGAGGCATGTTTCCATGAAAAAGAACATCATCACCATCAGCCGGGAATTTGGCAGCGGCGGCCGCACCATCGGGAAAACCGTGGCCGAGCGGCTGGGAGTCCCCTGCTATGACAAGGAGCTGGTGAAGCAGGTGGCTCTGGAGAGCGGCTTCGATCCCAAATTTATCGAGGAGCGCGGCGAGTCCGCCCCCGGGAAAAACCGCTTTGCCTACGCCTTTCTGGGCCGGGGAACACCTGGCGTGATGGGGGGCATGTCCGCCTCCGACTTTCTGTGGACCATCCAGTACCGGGTCATTCAGGATCTGGCGGAGAAGGGGCCCTGCGTCATTGTGGGCCGGTGTGCCGACTACATCCTCCGGGAGCGGGAGGACTGCCTGCACACCTTCATCCACGCCAGCGTCCCCTTCCGGGCCGACCGCATCGTCCGGCTGTACGGCGAGTCGGAGAAGGCCCCGGAGAAGCGGCTGGCGGACAAGGACACCCGCCGCCGGGTAAACTATAAACACTACACTGACCGGGAGTGGGGCATGGCCCAGAACTACCACATCACCCTGGACTCCGGCGTGTTGGGCATCGACCGGTGCGTGGAGATCATCCTGGACCTGGCTCAGCGGGATTACCCTGAAAATAAGTAAATAAAAAAAGCCTGTGGCCGCTGGAAGCGGCCACAGGCTTTTTTCCTATTATTGAAAGGGCACACACAGCCGTTCAGCAGCCGTCACACGGTCCGGCCGGCCGGCTCTCCCATGCCGATGTACTTCTCCAGAATATCCAGGGTGCGGCCCCCCACCTGCTCCTCGCCGGCCTTGTGGAAGTCGTGCTTGGCGCAGAAACGCTGAACCGGCTCATTGGCGGCGGAGCACCGCAGGCGCAGGCTGGTACGGCCCTTGGGGCGGTAGAAGGAGACCGCCTGGCCCAGCAGCTGGACCCCAAGTCCCTTCCCCCGGAAGGCTGGGGAGAGATAGCAAAGGGACAGGAAACCGGCCCCCTCCTCCTGGCAGCGCTGGGGGGAGAGCTGGAGCAGCCCGGCAAACTCCTCCCTGGCCATGACGGCGGTCACCGCCCATGGGTCCTGGTCCATGACCTGGAGGGCCCCCTCCCAGAAGGCGGGACCGTCAAAGGGCACGTCCGCCCCGTGAATAGAGATCCAGGCGTCCCGCCGGGCGGCCAGGTAGGCCTCCCGGTCCTTTTCCCGGTCCAGAGGCCGGAACCACAGGTTGACGTCCTCCCCCTTGTTGGGTCCCTTCCGCCACCAGGACTGGCGTGCCAGGGTGGAGATGGAGTCGTCCAGGTGGGTATTGTCCCCCTCGAAGATCACGTGGAAGCTCTCTCCGTCCCAGGCCAGGCAGGCGACGGCGGTGTTGTCCGCGTGGGGCAGGGTGTGCCAGTCCTCCGGCTTTATCCCCCGGACATTGGCCAAAAACTGGCGGATGGCGGTGCCGTGGCTGAACAGGGCCACCGTCTGGTCCGGGTGTTTTTGCGCGATGGCCCGGATGGTGCGCTCCATCCGCTCCCCCACCTGGCCCAGGCTCTCCCCGTTGGGGGCCCGCCAGGAGGGGTCGCTGCGGTTAAAGAGGGTCAGCCGCTCCCCGTCGGTCTCCCGGATCTCTCCCCAGGGGCGGTCCTCCCAGTCCCCCATGTGGACCTCCCGCAGGCCGGGGTCGGTGTGCAGAGATAACCCCTTGGGGAGGTAGACGGCCTTAGCCGTGGTCTTGGTGCGGTACAAATCGCTGGAGTACACCGCGTCCACGGGCACACCGGCAAAGCGGCCCTCCAGGGCCTCGATCTGGCGCAGTCCGTTGGGGGTGACCAGAGCGTCGTACCACCCGTGGATGCGGCGGTACAGGTTGCCCTCCGCCTCAGCGTGGCGTATGAGATAAAGCGTGGTCATAAGCGTTCCAGTCCTTTATGTAAGCGTTGAAACACGGTCTGGGCGGAGGAGCGCTCCTCCGCCCGGAGCCGTCAAGTGTGGTGCTCCTTCATCTCAAAATGGATGAGCAGGGAGAGCAGGGCCCGCAGGAGGACCACCGCACCCAGCACGATGAGTTCGTTCAGGTCCCGCACCAGGACGGTTTTCAAAATCTCCGCCGCCATTTTAAACTCCAGGCTGGTGGCCAGGCCGTTGGCCAGCTCGAACTTCACGTCCCGGGGCGTGCGGCTGACCAGCCCCCGGCAGTAGTGCCAGAAGGCCCGGAGGGCGGACACCGCCACCACGAAAATGCCCATCAGCTCGCAGATGGAGATGATCGGGGGCAGGATATAGACGATCAGTTCCTCCAGCATGGCGGGACCTCCCAACAAAAAATTTGCCAGGGTGTGGAATATGACTGACGCAGGGCAGGCCCCCGGCGCCAAGCGTGCGTTCTCCGCCGGTGAGTTCCGACACCTTCGAGAGCCCCTTCCGGGCGGCGATCTGCTCCAGGCCGTCCCGGACGGAGATGGGGGCGTAGGGGTCGGCAAACAGGGCGGTGCCCACCGCCACGGCGGAGGCACCTGCCAGCATCAGCTGGGCCGCGTCCTCCCCCTTGGACACCCCGCCCATGCCCAGGATGGGCATGCCGGGAAGGGCGCAGGACACCTCCCACACCATCCGCACCGCCACAGGCAGGACGGCGGGGCCGGACAGGCCGCCGGTGTTCATCTTCAAAATGGGCCGGCCGGTGTTCACGTCAATGCGCATCCCCCGCAGGGTGTTGATGAGGGACAGGGCGTCCGCCCCGGCGTCGGCCACCGCCTTGGCGATCTCGGTGACGTCGGTGACGTTGGGGGAGAGCTTCACCATCACCGGGGTTTTCCCCGCGTGGGCCTTGGCCACCTTGGTGACCTCGGCGGCCAGCTCGGGCCGGGTGCCGTAGGCCAGCCCCCCGGCCTTCACGTTGGGGCAGGAGATGTTCACCTCGATCATGTCCACTCCGGCCCCGGACAGCTTCTCGCACATGACGCCGTACTCCTCCGGGGTGTTGCCGGAGATGTTGGCGATGACTTTTGTATCAAACTGCCGCAGGAAGGGCAGCTCCCCTTCGATGAACGCGTCCACCCCGGGGTTCTGAAGCCCCACGGAGTTTAGGATGCCCATGGGCGTCTCGGCAATGCGGGGGGCAGGATTTCCCTCCCGGCGGTGGAGGGTCAGCCCCTTGGCGCAGATTCCCCCCAGCTCCCCCAGGTCGTAAAACTGGTTGTACTCCCGGCCGAAGCCGAAGGTGCCCGAGGCCACCACCACGGGATTTTTCAGGGTCACCCCCGCCAGGGTGACGCTCATATCCACATTAGGCATCCCAGTCCACCTCCTTGGAATCAAACACCGGGCCGTCCTTGCACACGTGCTTCCGG
>CASFKT010000243.1 GCA_949295195.1 uncultured bacterium
TTGCTTTCTTATCACAGTACGCACAAGAAACGGACCGCGCCTGGATCCAGGTGCGGTCCGCTTCTTGCATTTGAAAAATACAAATCGGATATATCAAAATATAAAATACTGTTTGGAGTGAAATTCTGGACATACCGGAGGACGAGACCTCATATAGATAGGAGGAACAAACGAGTTTGGGAGTGTGATCCAGGATGAAGCAGACCGGGACGGACGTCAACCGCATGGTCCTCCACGGCCGGGCCGCCCACCCGCCCGCCTTTTCCCACCGCAACCATGAGGTGGAGTTTTTTTCCTTTCCCCTGGTGGTGGGCCGCCTGTCCGGGGCGGCGGACCAGGTGAATGTGATGGCCTCCCGCGCCCTGCTGGAGGGGTGCGGCTGGCTGGAACGGGGGGAGGAGGTCACCGTCCGGGGGGAGGTGCGCACCTTCAACAACCGCTCCGGGGTGGGGAGCCGCCTGGTGATCAGCGTGTTTGCCAAGGAGCTGGTTTTAGAGGAGCGGGAAGACGAGAACCGTCTGCTCCTCTCGGGCACCCTGTGCAAGCCTCCCAGCCTGCGCTCCACCCCCCTGGGGCGGACCATCTGCGACATGATTCTGGCGGTAAACCGCCGGTATGGCCGGGCCGACTACCTGCCCTGCATCGCCTGGGGCAGCCTGGCCCACCTGTGCGGGGAGATGGCGGTGGGCAGCTCCCTGGGCCTGGACGGCCGCTTACAGAGCCGTACATACACCAAGAATCTGGGGGACCATGTGGAGGAGCGCACCGCATTTGAGGTGTCCATTATGAACCTGCTCCCTCTGGAGGAGGTCCGGCTGGGCCGGGAGACGCCCGTCTGGGGAGAGCGCAGAGGGGCCATATAGTACAAGCGCCACGGGGCGGCCGGACCAGGCCGCCCCGTCTTTTTTTACTTGTAACAATTCACCAAACTATGCTATAATATCTTTTGATACTGCCGTAATATACCTGTTGGTCCCACATAGGCGGAGAGGAGGTGACCGGCCATGCGGTATAAGCAGTGGAAAATCGCCCATCCCTCCCCGGCGGGGCGGGCCCAGCTGGAGCGGGCCGGCATCCCCTCCCTTCTGGCCTGCGTCCTGTCCGCCCGGGGCGTGACAGAGCCGGAGCAGGCCTGGAAGCTGCTCACCCCCGGGGAGGAGCCTCTGCTGGACCCCATGCTGCTCAAGGACATGGACAGGGCGGTCCTCCGGGTCACCCGGGCCTTGAAGCGTGGGGAGACCATCGCGGTCTATGGGGACTACGACGTGGACGGCATCACCGCCACCTGTCTGCTCACCGACTGCCTCACCCGGCTGGGGGGGCGTGTGCGCTCCTACATCCCCGACCGGCTGGAGGAGGGCTACGGTCTCAATCAGGAGGCCGTCCTCCACCTGGCCCAACAGGGGGTCACGCTGATCATCACGGTGGACTGCGGCATCACTGCCGCCCGGGAGGTGGAGTTTGCCCGGGAGCTGGGGATTGACGTGGTCATCACCGACCACCACGAGTGCAAGCAGGCCATCCCGGAGGCCGCGGCGGTGGTGGACCCCCATCGCCCCGACTGCCCCTACCCCTTCAAGGGGCTGGCCGGTGTTGGGGTGGCCCTGAAGCTGGCCATGGCGGCGGCGGGACCGGACCGGGCCGGCCTGGTGTTCCGGGAGTACGCCGATCTGGCGGCAGTGGGCACCGTGGCCGACGTGATGCCCATGACGGGCGAGAACCGAACCATCGTCCAGACCGGGCTGGCCGCTCTGGCCCACCCCAGGCGGGTGGGGCTGGCGCAGCTGATGGATGAGGCCGGCCTGGGGGACAAGCCGGTGACCTCGGTGTCCATCGGCTACACCCTGGCCCCACGGATCAACGCGGCGGGACGGATGGGACAGGCTGATCTGGCCGCCGAGCTCCTTCTCACCCGGGACCCGGGCCGCGCGGCCGCCCTGGCCCAGGAGCTGTGCGCCCTGAACCGTGAGCGGCAGACCATTGAGTGTGAGATTTTTCAGGAGTGTGTCCAGCGGCTGGAGCGGCGGCCCCAGTCGGGCGTCATTCTTTTGGCGGATAAGCACTGGCACCAGGGGGTGGTGGGCATTGTGGCCTCCCGCCTGACAGAGAAGTACTCCTGTCCAGCCTTTATGGTCTGCCTGGACCAGGGAATGGGCAAGGGCTCCTGCCGGTCCTGGGGCGGGGTCAACCTGTTTCACCTGCTGACCCAGTGCCAGGACCTGCTGGAGGGTTTCGGGGGCCACGCTATGGCCGCCGGCTTCACCGTCCGGGAAGAGAACATCCCCGCCCTGGAGCGCCGCCTGCGCCAGCTGGTGCTGGAGGAGCAGGCGGGAGAGGAGCTGCCCTCCCTGCTGGAGATCGACGCGGCGGTCCTGCCCCAGGAGCTCACCGTGGAGGCGGTGGAGGCTCTGGACGCCCTGGAGCCCTGCGGGGCGGGCAACCCCAGGCCGGTGCTGGTGCTCACGGGGGCCCATGTGATCAGCGCCGCCCAGGTGGGCCGGGGGCGGCATTTGAAGCTGCGGCTGGAGGGGCGGGGCGTCCCGCTGGATGCCATCTTCTTCTCGGTGGATGGGAGCGAGCTGGGGCTGACCCCCGGCTGCCGGGTGGACGTGGCCTTCTATCCCCAGATCAACGATTTCCGCGGGGTGCGCTCGGTCCAGCTCCAGGTGGTGGACCTGCGCCACGCCATGACCCGGGCCCAGCTGGAACAGTCCATCTATGAGAAGTACCGCCGGGGGGAACCCCTCTCTCCCCAGGAGGCCCAGTCCCTGCTGCCCACCCGGGCGGAATTTGTCTGCCTGTGGCGCTATCTGGA
>CASFKT010000244.1 GCA_949295195.1 uncultured bacterium
GGCGGCTCACCGCCGTGGAGACCCTGGGCTGCGCCCAGGTCATCTGCTCGGATAAGACGGGCACCCTGACCCAGAACAAGATGACCGTGGTGGACCACTTCGGCAACCCCCTGAAGACCGCCCGGGCCATGTCCCTGTGCTCCGACGCCGCCCCCGACGAGACGGGGAACGCAGTGGGCGAGCCCACCGAGTGCGCCCTGGTGAACTGGGCCACCAAGGAGGGGCTGGGCAAGTCCGCCATGGAGCGGGAGACCCCCCGGGTAGGCGAGGCCCCCTTCGACTCGGGCCGGAAGATGATGTCCACCATCCACAAGCTGGAGAAGGGCTATGTGCAGTACACCAAGGGCGCTCCCGACGAGCTGCTGAAGCGCTGCACCCACTATGAGAAGGACGGCCAGATCCTCCCCCTGGACGAGAAGGCCAAGGCAGAGATCCTGGCCCAGAACAAGGCCATGGCCGATCAGGCCCTCCGGGTGCTGGCCGCCGCGGAGCGCCGCTATGACGAGATGCCCCAGGATCAGTCCCCTGCGGCCCTGGAGCACGACCTGACCTTCCTGGGGCTGGCGGGCATGATCGACCCCATCCGCCCCGAGGTGAAGGCCGCCATTGCCGAGTGCAAGACCGCCGGCATCCGGGCCGTGATGATCACCGGCGACCACCGGGACACCGCCGTGGCCATCGCCAAGCAGCTGGGCATCCTGGAGCACGACGACCAGGCCATCACCGGCGCCCAGCTCAACCAGATCAGCGATGAGGAGCTGGACAAGACCATCGACCACTACAGCGTCTACGCCCGGGTGCAGCCCGAGCACAAGGTGCGCATCGTCAACGCCTGGAAGAAGCGGGGCTGCATCACCGCCATGACCGGCGACGGCGTCAACGACGCCCCCTCCATCAAGTCCGCCGACATCGGCGTGGGCATGGGCATCACCGGCACCGACGTGACCAAGAACGTGGCCGACATGGTGCTGGCCGACGACAACTTCGCCACCATCGTGGGCGCCGTCCAGGAGGGCCGCCGGATCTACGACAACATCCGCAAGGCCATCCAGTTCCTGCTGGGCTCCAACATGAGCGAGGTGCTCAGCGTCTTTATCGCCACCCTGCTGGGCTTCGTCATTCTGGAGCCCGTCCACCTGCTGTGGATCAACCTGATTACCGACTGCTTCCCCGCTCTGGCTCTGGGCATGGAGAAGGGGGAGCCCGACCTGATGCGGCGTCCCCCCCGGAAGGCCAGCGACGGCATTTTCTCCAACGGTCTGGGCTTCGACGTGGCCTATCAGGGCGCCATGGTCACCGTCCTGGTGCTGGCGGCCTACTTCATCGGCCACTTCATGGAGTCCGGCGTGTGGGAGATCACCCAGAGCGCCGACGGCATGACCATGGCCTTCCTGACCATGGGCATGGCCGAGATCTTCCACAGCTTCAACATGCGCTCCCAGCGGGGCAGCGTGTTCAAGCTCCACAGCCACAACAAGGTCCTCTGGGGCGCTATGCTCCTGAGCCTGGTGCTCACCACCGCGGTGATCTACCTGCCCGGCATCTCCGACGCCTTCGGCTTCACCCACATCGACCCCCTGGAGTACGCCGTGGCCCTGATCCTGGCGGTCCTGGTCATCCCCATTGTGGAGTGCGTCAAGGCCGTTCAGCGCTCCATGCACAAGCATTAAGTCTTCTCGCAGCGCAAAAAGGACGGAAGTTCACTTCCGTCCTTTTTTGTGGAAAAACGGCCATTGCAACCGTTGGTTGTCAAATTGTATCCCACTTTTGGTTGCAAAATCGGGAACTCTTTGCTATCCTGAACAGCGTCAAAGGTCCTTTGCAACCACTTGTTTTGGAGGTCACACCCATGGAATTTCAACAGCGTCTCTATGACCTGCGCAAAAAGTCGGGGCTGAGCCAGGAGGGTCTGGCCGACCTGCTGGGGGTCACCCGGCAGGCGGTCCAGAAGTGGGAGGCGGGCGCCTCCCGCCCCGATATGGACAACCTGGCCGCCCTGGCCCGCTATTTCAATGTCACCCTGGACTACCTGGTCACCGGGGAGGAGCCCCCCGCCCCGGCGGCCCAGACCACCATCGTCAACAACTACTACCAGCGGTGGCGCTATGAGTACAAGAGCCAGCGCACCCTGTTCGGCCTGCCCCTGGTCCACATCCGCCTGGGGGACCGGGGTACGGGACTGGCCAAGGGCGTCTTTGCCGTAGGCAACTACGCCGTGGGCATCTTCACCTTCGGCGGCATCTCCCTGGGCCTGGTGAGCATCGGCGGGCTGTCCTTTGGTCTGCTGTTCGCACTGGGAGGCTGGGCCATGGGTGCTTTGGCCATCGGCGGCCTGGCCATCGGCCTGCTGGCCATCGGCGGGGCGGCGGTGGGCCTGTTCGCCATGGGAGGCGGGGCCTTCGGCGTCTACGCCGCGGGAGGCGGGGCCATCGCCTCGGAAATCGCCATCGGCGGCTCCGCCCACGCCCCCCTGGCCATTGGCCGGGTGGCGGAGGGGGCGCTCACCTTTGCTCCCGGCTCCGATCCGGCCCAGATGGCGGAGGCCATCCGCCAGGCGGCCTCCGGCGCGCCCCGCTTCCTTCAAAATCTTCTGATCTTCTTGGCACAAAACTGGTAAGCGGCACGCACAGCAAACCCGGAGCAGCGGTCCAGGGTGAGGCGGCAAAGGGCCCGGAGCGTTAGTTCGGACCCCCAGGCGCATTTTGAAAACCGCACCGGAAACAAATTTTGCCCACTCAGGCCCCCAGTGGGGCCGGATAAAAACGTACCCAAGCACTCCTAAATTTTACACGCCGGAAGGGCC
>CASFKT010000245.1 GCA_949295195.1 uncultured bacterium
CCGGAGGGCCAAACGCAGGGCCAGCTCCCGGCCCTCCGGGGTGAGGCCCGCGTCCCAGATCACCGCCTCCCCCCGGAACAGGCCCGCCCGGCGCAGCCATGCCAGCTGCCGGAGGGCGGCCTCCAGCGTGCCGCCGTCCCCCCTGCCGGGGATCACCGTCCACAGATTATGTACCGAGGCCGGACGGACCAGCCAGCCGAAAAACAGCCAGAGCAGCGCAGCCGCTCCCAACGCGCACAGCAGGGCCAAAATTGCCTCTGTCACAGGACCCACAGGGCACCACCTCCGGGCCATCCTATGCCCGAACCGGGGCGAGGGTGCCGGAAAAACGGTCCAGCTGGGTCAAAAGCGCCTCACTCCTCCAGGGGCGGCACGCAGTCGGACATGACTGTATCTTGCAGGTACCCGGCAAAGCGGTCACAGGTCTCCTGGGGCAGGACCCCCGGGGCGGACATCACCACCAGGGGGTGGCCCTGGAACCCCTTCCGGTAGGGGGGATGGACGTGAGGGAAGGGATTTTTGGAAAATCCGCACCGCTCATAGAAGTGCTGCCGCCGGACAGAGATCTCGTCCACCGGCGGGTCGATCTCCAGAATCACCGGGATTCCCTGGCCGCACAGCTCCGCCAGGGCCCGGGTCCCCACTCCCCCGCCCCGCAGCTCCGGGGCGATGGCGAAGTGCTCCACATACCGGAAGCCGGGGCCCTCCCAATAGAGGAGGATGCCCTGGAATCGCTCCCCCTCCCGCAGCAGGGTGAAGCGGTACTCCGGGTGGGACAGCCGGGCCGCCTGAGCGGCGCGGCTGCGCCGCTCGTGGAGGGGGAAACTGACTTTGTACAGGGCGAAGGCGGTCTCAAATTCCGGACCGGCGGGGTCGATTAAGCGAACAAACTCCATGGGTCACGCGCCTTCTTTCGGGTCTGTTTCGCTGCGGCCCAGCAGGTAGTCGGTGGTGACGCCGAAGAAATCAGCTAAAAAACACAGCGTTGTGGCGGATACATTGATCTTCCCATATTCAAACCGCTGGTAATTTCGGTCGGTCATATCCATCAAGTCCGCCATCTCTTTTTGTGTCAGGCCCTTGCTTTTCCGAAGCTCCTTTAAGCGCTGCCCGAATTTTTTTAAAATATCGTCCATTCAGTTGCTCCTTACGCCTATTGACACCACAAAATTTGTCGTGTATAATATTGACATCAGAATATGTCGCATTTAGGAAGAAGGGGTTCATATGACAGACCTCATGGGGTGGCTCTACGACCATTATATCCATCCCCAAATCGAAAACCAGCCCCAGGATGACGCCGACGAACTGCACTTCGCCATTCTGGAGTCCGCCCTGATGGAGGCGGAAAAACAGGATCTGGAATACGTCTGCCGCTTCTACGCCGTGCAGGGGTTCCGGGCGGGGGTGAAGTTCGGGCTGGCGCTGGGGAAGGATTTGAAATAACGCTTGTACCGCAGAGGATTCCGCCGCTGCGGCGGCGAGTTTCTTTCTGGATGCCCAGAAAGAAACCAATGGCCCAGGCCACCTTCTCTTGGCCCTTCGGGCCAATTCACCTTGAGAAGCACCAGGGCGCGGCTCAGGATGAGCGCTCCGCGCTCATATTCGCCGCCCCTGGACCCCATTTTACGGGGGCCCCAATTAAGCGGCCTTGGCAGTCGTCGCAAAGGCGCGGGCGGCTCAGCTGACCAGTTTCCGTTCTATTACCGCTGCCGCTGAGGATTTGGTAACCTTTCGGTTCCGCTCCTCCTGGTAGAAAGCGCGCCTTTTGGCGTGTTTGGGCTCAAGTGCGGCTCAGGGGGACGCGGGCGGCCCTGGTGTGCCGCCCCTACGGACCTCATCCGCCTCGCTTCGCTCGGCACCTGTCCCTATCCCCTCTGGCCTTCGGCCATCTCCCCTTGAAAAGGGGAGTCGGCCCCTAAAGGGGTAGGCTTACGGGCGGGTGAGGACACCCGCCCCTACGGCAGAGATGGACCGGGAGCGTTGGCTCGGCAAAGCCAGGCGCAGTCGTGGAACCGCAGCAGCGGCAATTTTTGCAAACCCAGGGCCCAGTGGCCCGACGGGAATTTAGACCAGCCACTCAGATTTTGCGCGCCGGAAATATTCTGCCTGACCCAAGGGGTAACCCCCGTAATGGGGGTCCAGGGGGTGGGCGGCATGGAGGCAGGGGCGGCAACGCCGTTTCTGCCGATTGCGCCCACCCCTTGGCGGCTCTTTGGTTCCTTTCTGCCCGTGCAGAAAGGAACTCGCCGCCGGGGCGGCGAAATCCCCCCTGCGTACAACGAACCCAATCCGAAATCTGTCCCCTCATCCGCCCCCTTCGGGGGCACCTTCCCCCCGAGGGGAAGGCTAATGAGAGCAGGCGTCGAAACCTTCCCTGCAAATAAATAAATAATTACACCAACATCCGTTTCAGATATTTTCCGGTATAAGACTGTTCACACTGCGCCACTTCCTCCGGCGTGCCGGTACACACGATGGTGCCGCCGCCGTCGCCCCCCTCGGGGCCCAGGTCGATGATATAGTCGGCGGTCTTGATGACGTCCAGGTTGTGCTCGATGACCACCACGGTATTGCCCGCGTCCACCAGCTTCTGCAATACATCAATGAGCCGCTGGACGTCATAGCTGTGCAGGCCGGTGGTGGGCTCGTCCAGGATATAGATGGTCTTGCCGGTGGAGCGCTTACTCAGCTCGGTGGCCAGCTTCACCCGCTGGGCCTCGCCGCCGGACAGGGTGGTGGAGGCCTGGCCCAGCTTCACATAGCCCAGGCCCACCTCCTCCAGGGTTTTCAGGCGGTT
>CASFKT010000246.1 GCA_949295195.1 uncultured bacterium
GGCAGCAACACCAAGGTGGGCTCCGTGGGCTTCAACCGCACCGCCGACGAGCAGGGGAAGGACCGGGCCATGAAGGCCCTCCAGGACTTCCTGCGGCCCGAGTTCATCAACCGGGTGGACGAGATCGTCTACTTCCACCAGCTCACTGAGGACAATTTCAAGGCCATCGCCGGTCTGATGCTCAAGGAGCTGAAGGACTCCCTGGCCGAGCGGCACATCTCCCTCACCTGGGAGGACAGCCTGCTGGACTATCTGGTCAAGAAGTCCTACTCCGCCGCCTACGGCGCCCGGAACCTGCGCCGCCTCATCCAGAAGGAGCTGGAGGATGCCATCGCCGAGCGGATCATCGGCAGCTGGCAGCACCCGGTCAGCCAGATCAACGTCTCCTCCGACGGGGACAGCCTGATTTTAACCACGGTTTGATCCTTTTCCAGCAGGCCGCCCTCGGGCGGCCTGCTTTTTCTTGTCGGATAAAGAGAAGGCAGACGGTGCGTCCAGGAGACCGCGCCCTACAGGTAATCATACCCCACGGGGGACGGGCGGCCACATGGGGCCGCCCCTACGGCGTACCCGGAAGCCGTTCCTTCCTTTCGTAGGGGCCGGACACTGGCCGGCACGCTGAGAGGTTCCTGCCATTCCGGAGCCCACCCTCATCCGCCTCGCATGTGCTCGGCACCTTCCCCCTGAAAGGGGGAAGGCTTTCGGGCGGCTGATAGCCGCCCCTACGGTGTATCCCGAAGCCATTCTTCCTTTATCGTAGGGGCCGGTCCCAGACCGGCCCGCCAAGTATGGGGAAATTTCCGAGATACGGCGGGAGGGGCACACCCCAGGGTGGCTTCTCTTGCCCCTGCGGGGCAATTCACCTTCAGCCCCTCCCCTACGAATCGCAAGAAAACCCTCCGTGTCTGGGTAGGGGAGCCCCTTGGGGCTCCCGCCGGGGGCAAGCAAAGAGGTCACCCTCATCCGCCCCCTTCGGGGGCACCTTCCCCCTTGGAGGGGGAAGGCTTAGGGCCCGTCAGGATTCGCACCGGAAGCGTTAGCTCGGCAAAGTCAGGCGCAGTCCTGGAATCGCAGCGATTTTAAATTTTGCAAACCCAGGGCCCAGTGGCCCGGCGGGAATTCAGACCGGCCATTCAGATTTTGCGCGCCGGAAATTTTGCAGAACCCATCAAGAATGCGTCCCCCGCAATGGGGTCCGGGGAAAGCGGTCCTATGGGCACGAAGTGTCCATCGGCCGCGTCCCCGGTGGCGTTTTGGTTCCTTTGCCGCCATGGGCAAAGGAACTCGCCGCCCGCAGGCGGCGAAATCCCCTGCGAAACTCCCCAAGGAAACAAGGAGGAATATTATGATCCATCTCTACTGCGGCGACGGAAAAGGCAAGACCACCGCCGCCATGGGCCTGGCCCTGCGCATGGCGGGCCGGGGGAAGCCGGTGGTCATCGCCCAGTTTTTAAAGGGGGCGGACAGCGGAGAGCGGTACGCCCTCTCTCTGCTCCCGAAGGTGACCCTGCTCCCCGCCCCGGAACAGATCAAGTTCTCCTTCCAGCTCACTCCGGAGGAGCGGGCGGCGGAGCAGAAGCGCTACCTCCGCCTCATTGCCCAGGCCCGGACGGCGGCGCGGGAGATTCCGGACGGTCTGCTGGTGCTGGACGAGGTGTGCGCGGCGGTGAACACCGGCCTGCTGCCCCTGGAGGAGGTGCTCTCCTGCCTGGAGGCGGCGGCCTGCGAGGTGGTCCTCACCGGCCGGGATCCAGCTCCAGAGCTGCTGGACCGGGCCGACTATGTGACGGAAATGAGGAAGCTCCGTCACCCCTACGACCGGGGCACGGCCGCCCGGCAGGGCGTGGAGTGGTAGTCCCTCCTTTTGGAGGATGTCCGTCATGCAGAAAAAAGTAACGATTTTTCACAATGTTCGGCGGAATAGAATATTTTTCACTCGGGCTGGGAGAAAAACCGTGAAAAATACCCAGGAAGTTGTTGCAATATTTCCTTCAAATAGGTATAATGGGGAATGCGATATCCCGGCGGAACAGGACCGCCGGACCATCGGCGTGGGGCGGGGACCTCTGCTTCCGGGCTGCTCAAAGTGAGAAGGAGACAAGCCACGGCATGGGCGCCGCCGCCGTGTTAAGCAACAGAAAGGAATGAAGGAAATGGCTAACAAGTACGTGTACCTCTTCTCTGAGGGCAACGCCAACATGCGTGAGCTGCTGGGCGGCAAGGGCGCCAACCTGGCCGAGATGACCAATATCGGCCTGCCCGTGCCCCAGGGCTTCACCATCACCACCGAGGCCTGCACTCAGTACTATGAGGACGGCGAGAAGATCAACGACGAGATCCAGGCCCAGATCATGGAGTATGTGGGCAAGCTGGAGGAGATCACCGGCAAGAAGTTCGGCGACAAGGAGAACCCCCTGCTGGTCTCCGTGCGTTCCGGCGCCCGCGCCTCCATGCCCGGCATGATGGACACCATCCTGAACCTGGGCCTGAACGAGGACGTGGTGAAGGTGCTGGCTGAGAAGTCCGGCAACCCCCGCTGGGCCTATGACTGCTACCGCCGCTTCATCCAGATGTACTCCGACGTGGTCATGGAAGTGGGCAAGAAGTACTTTGAGGAGCTCATCGACAAGATGAAGGCCGAGCGCGGCGTCACCCAGGACGTGGAGCTCACCGCCGACGACCTGAAGGAGCTGGCTGAGCAGTTCAAGGCCGAGTACAAGGAGAAGGTGGGCGCCGACTTCCCCACCGATCCCGTGGACCAGATGATGGGCGCCGTCAAGGCCGTGTTCCGCTCCTGGCCCCCGCGCCATCGTATACCGCCGCATGAACGACATCCCCGGCTCCTGGGGCACCGCCGTCAACGTGCAGTCCATGGCCTTCGGCAACATGGGCGACGACTGCGGCACCGGCGTGGCCTTCACCCGCAACCCCGCCACCGGCGAGAAGAAGCTCATGGGCGAGTTCCTGACCAACGCCCAGGGCGAGGACGTGGTGGCCGGCGTGCGCACCCCCATGCCCATCCAGGAGATGGCCGAGAAGTTCCCCGAGGCCTTCGCCCAGTTTGAGCAGGTGTGCAAGACCCTGGAGGACCACTACCGCGACATGCAGGA
>CASFKT010000247.1 GCA_949295195.1 uncultured bacterium
TCAGACGTTCTGATAGAGGGGATAGCGGCCGGTGAGCTCCTTCACCTGGGCGCGCAGGTCGTCCACCTTGGAGGCGAAGTCGTCCTGAGCGGCCTGGCAGATGAGGCGGCCCACCACCTTCATGTCCTCCTCGGTGAAGCCCCGGGAGGTGACGGCGGGGGTGCCCACCCGGATGCCGGAGGTGACGAAGGGCTTCTCCGGGTCGTTGGGGATGGCGTTCTTGTTGACGGTGATATACACCTCGTCCAGGCGGTGCTCCATCTCCTTGCCGGTGAGGTGGGCGGGACGCAGGTCCACCAGCATCAGGTGGTTGTCTGTGCCGCCCGACACCAGGTCCAGCCCGCCCTCCATGATGGTCTGGGCCAGGACGGCGGCGTTCTTGACGATCTGCTGCTGATAGGTTTTGAACTCGGGCTTGAGGGCCTCGCCAAGGGCCACCGCCTTGGCGGCGATGATGTGCTCCAGGGGGCCGCCCTGGGAGCCGGGGAAGATGGCGGAGTTGAGCTTCTTGGCAATGGCCTCATCATTGCACAGGAGCATGCCGCCCCGGGGGCCCCGCAGGGTCTTGTGGGTGGTGGTGGACACCACGTCGGCGTAGGGGATGGGGGAGGGGTGGCACCCGGCGGCCACCAGGCCGGCGATGTGGGCCATGTCCACAAACAGATAGGCGCCCACCTCGTGGGCGATGTCGGCGAAGGTCTTGAAGTCGATGATCCGGGGGTAGGCGGAGGCGCCGGCCAGGATCATGCGGGGCTTGTGCTTTCGGGCCAGATCCCGCACCTGGTCGTAGTCGATGCGGCCGTCCTCGCCCAGGCCGTAGGCCACCATGTTGTAGTTCTTGCCCGAAAAATTCACCGGGGAGCCGTGGGTCAGGTGGCCGCCCTGGTCCAGGCTCATGCCCAGCACCGTGTCCCCGTGCTGGCACAGGGCCTGATAGACGGCGAAGTTGGCCTGGGCGCCGGAGTGGGGCTGTACGTTGGCGTAATTGGCGCCGAAGAGTTTCTTTGCCCGCTCGATGGCGATGGTCTCCACCACATCCACGCACTGGCAGCCGCCGTAGTAGCGCTTCCCGGGGTAGCCCTCGGCGTACTTGTTGGTGAGGACGGTGCCGGCGGCGGCCAGGACGGCGGCGCTGACGATGTTCTCCGAGGCGATGAGCTCGATATTCTGCTGCTGCCGGTCATACTCGGCACAGATGGCCTGCCCCACCTCAGGGTCGGCGGCGGTGATAAAGTCCATGACTTCTGTGACCAATGGGAACACTCCTTTTTCTCTGATTCAGCCCGATATCCGGGCGGTGATATTCCCTATTATAACAGACCAGGCGGAAATTACAACGAATTGTTTCCACAGTTTTTTGAAAGCGGGGCTGGGGGAAACAGATCGTTTTGACGCAGGGCGGAAACAAGATGGCCCTGTTTCCGGAAAACGTCCAAAATCCTGTCGAATTTCTTTTTCTGATGTGATATAATAACTTTGTTCGCCCTGTGGGCGCGACGAAACTCTGACCCGTGAGGTGGGACAGTCTATGAAAACCAACGAGGAAGTCTGGAGCATCGTCAATGCGCTGAAGGAGCTCTACCCCGACAGCCTGTGCTCCCTGGAATATGAGAAGGACTATGAGCTGCTGTTCTCCGTGCGTCTGGCGGCCCAGTGCACCGACGAGCGGGTGAACAAAGTCACCCCCGCCCTGTTCGCCCGGTTCCCCACCCTGGAGTCCCTGGCGGAAGCGGATGTGGCCGAGGTGGAGCAGTACATACATTCCACCGGCTTTTTCCGGGCCAAGGCCCGGGACATCGTGCTCTCCTCTCAGATGCTGCTGCGGGACTACGGCGGGAAAGTCCCCGGCACCATGGAGGAGCTCCTGAAGCTGCCCGGCGTGGGCCGCAAGACGGCCAATCTGATGCTGGGGGACGTGTTCCACGTACCCGGGGTGGTGGTGGCCGACACCCACTGCATCCGCATCACCGGCCTGCTGGGCCTCACCGACGGCTCCAAAGATCCCGCCAAGGTGGAGATGCAGCTGCGGCAGGTGCTCCCCCCGGAGGAGTCCAACGACTTCTGCCACCGGATGGTGCTCCATGGCCGGGCGGTGTGCATCGCCCGCCGGCCCCAGTGCGAGAACTGCACCCTGCGGCCCTGGTGCGATCACTTCGCCAAGAACAGCGCCCAGGAGACTTCTTAAAGAAGGAGTGTCGAACGATGTGGAATTCCTATGGAGGACTGGGAGGCTTCGGCGCCTTTGACGCCATGTTCACCATTGTCCCTGTGATCGTTGTCATCGGTTTTATCATCGTCTTTGGCACCATCCTGGTCCGCGGGGTCCAGGGGGCCTCCCAGTGGAGGAAGAACAACGACTCCCCAGTGCTGACGGTGGAGGCCGAGGTGGTGGCCAAGCGGCTGGACGTGCAGACCTGGCGCCACGCCGGGGACGAGCATCACATGGGGCACACCTCCAGCCGGACCTACTACTACGCCACCTTTCAGGTGGAGAGCGGGGACCGGATGGAGTTCCAGGTCCCAGACACGGAATACGGCCTTCTGGTGGAGGGGGACCGGGGAAAGCTGACCTTCCAGGGCACCCGCTACCAGGGGTTCCGGCGGCAGTAAGCGCCGCTTATAGTTTTAATTTTGGATAAGGAGCGCGACCTTTTTTGAAAGCAGTATATCGGTGGACCTTTTACATCCTGGGCATGCTGGTGCTGGCCCTGGGGCTGACCCTGAACACCAAGGCGGGGCTGGGGGTGTCCCCCATCATCTCCATCGCCTTCGCGGTGTCGGAGATC
>CASFKT010000248.1 GCA_949295195.1 uncultured bacterium
TACGGAGACTCTGGATTTTACAACGCCGGTGAACCGGGTCACCAAGGACGTGGAGCTCCATGTGACCCCCAACGCCCAGCAGGTGACTTTGACGGTGGATTACCTCACCGACCTGAATGGAGACGGGGCCTATGAACTGCTCACCGACCAGGACACCCCGGTGTGGGACGTGCTCACCGCCTCCGGTTCCCTCGCCGCCGCCAGCAGCGGCGTCTCCACCGTACTGACCACCGGAAAAACCTACACCATCTCCGCCGACGACCTGCTGAGCCGGGGAACCGCCGCCATTCAGGACCGCACCACCAGCGGCAGTGCCAGCTACCTGTCCGGGCTCAGCACCTCCAGCACAGAGCCCGTGTCGGTCATCTATATGGTGACGGTGACCTACTACTCCTCCGCCGACGATGCGGAGTATGAGCTGTGCTACTATCTGCGCCTCTATGAGGAACTGCCCGCCCCCTCCGCCGCCGACTATCAGGACGTGCCGGCGGACGCCTGGTATTACAGCGCAGTGGATTATGCCGTCTCCCACGGTTATCTGTCCGGCACCAGCCGGAGCCAGTTCTCCCCCGAGGGCACGCTGACCCGGGGCATGCTGGCTCAGGTCCTCTATCAGGTGGCCGGTCAGCCGGGCAGCGGCGTCAGCCATTACAGCGATGTGCCCGACGACTACTGGTGCTACTCCGCTGTCTCCTGGGTCTCTGAGACGGGCATCATGGACGGCAGCGACGGGAACTTCGAGCCCGACCGGGCACCCACCCGCCAGGATCTGGCGGTGGCCCTGTACCGCTTTGCCCAAAACGCCGGGCTGAACACCCAGGACCGGGCAGACCTGTCCGGCTACGATGACGCCGATCAGGTGGCCTCCTGGGCCCGGGCCGGCGTGGAGTGGGCCGTCTCGGCGGGCCTGCTGGCCGGCCGCACCTCAGAGGACGGCGCGCTCCTCCTCTCCCCCGGCGAGCCGGTCACCCGGGCGGAATTTGCCGCGGTCCTCCAGACCCTGTGCGAGTCGGTCCTCCCCTAATTCAAACTTTATCGCGCCCCCGCGTCTGAATCACAGGCGCGGGGGCTTTTTCCTTGCTGCGGCTCCGGGTTCCGGCCTTGCAATTCCGGCGCGTCGGGAGTATGATAGAGAAAATGAGTTTCACCTGTAAGGAGCAGCAACACTTATGAACGTATTCGATACCCACGCCCACTACGACTCCGGCGCCTTCAACGGCGACCGGCTGGAACTGCTGGCCACCATGCCGTCCCGGGGCGTGGAACTGATTGTCAATCCGGGCTGTGACCTGGAGTCCTCCCGCACCGCCGTGGAGCTGTCTGAGCGCTTTCCCTTCGTCTACGCCGCCGTAGGGGTCCACCCCTCCGACTGCGGGGACTGGGAGGACGGCTGGCTGGACGAACTGCGGTCCCTGGCCGCCCGCCCCAAGGTAAAAGCCATCGGGGAGATCGGCCTGGACTACTACTGGAAGGAAAACCCGCCCCGGGAACACCAGCAGCAGGTGTTCCACAAGCAGCTGGAGCTGGCGGAGGAGCTGGACCTGCCCGTCATCGTCCACGACCGGGAGGCCCACCACGACTGCCTGGAGGTGGTCCGGGCTCACCCCAAGGCCCGGGGCGTATACCACTGCTACTCCGGCAGTCTGGAGGACGCCAAGGTACTGGTCAGCCTGGGGTGGATGATCTCCTTCACCGGGACCATCACCTATAAAAACGCCCGGAAGGCCCTGGAGGTCATCCAGTGGCTGCCCATGGACCGGATCATGATTGAGACCGACTCCCCCTATCTGACCCCGGAGCCCTTCCGGGGCAAGCGCAACGACTCCGGCCACGTCCACCTGGTGGCGGAAAAGATCGCCCAGATCAAGGGGCTGGAGCCAGACGAGGCGGCCCGCATCACCCTGGAAAACGGGAAACACTTTTTCCGCATCCCCTGACCGCTGTCCCAGGCGGCAGCAACAGCAGGCCGCTTAAAATAATACAACAGACAACATTTGAAGGAGGCGTGACGGCTATGACCATCACCTATGAATATGAGGGCGCGCTGTATGTGAACCTCACCAACCGCTGCAACTGCAACTGCGAGTTCTGCCTGCGCCACGGGAAGAAGGAGGGCTCCATCTACACCGAGGACTCCCTGTGGCTGGAGCGGGAGCCCACCCGCCAGGAGGCCCTGGACAGCTTCCTGAGCCGGGACGCGTGTTCCTACCGGGAGATCGTCTTCTGCGGCTACGGCGAGCCCACCTACCGCATCGACGACATTGTGTGGCTGGTGGACCAGCTGAAAGAGCGCTTTGGGGACAAGCTGCCCCCGGTGCGCATCAACACCAACGGCCACGCCAATCTGATACAGGGCCGGGACGTGATCCCCGACCTGAAGGGGCGCATTGACACCCTGTCCATCTCCCTCAACGCCAACACCGCCGCCGAGTACGTGGCCCTGTGCCACCCGGTCCAGGGGGAGGCCGCCTATCAGGCCATGCTGGACTTCGCCAAGGAGGCCAAGGACTACGTCCCCCACGTGGTGTTTACCGTGGTGGACAAGGGCACCGCTCCCGAGGAGATCGAGGAGAGCCGCCGCATCGCGGACAGCCTGGGGGTCAAGCTGCGGGTGCGCAGCTACATCGACTCCTGAGCGCGTTTCAAAACTGCAAAAAACCACCCGTCTCCAGCCTTTGGACTGAGAACGGGTGGTTTTCTTGTTTGGTCAGCGGGGCTTCTCCGCCGACACCAGCAGCATCATGGGCCGGCGCATCTCGTCCCGCATGCCGGGCAGGTCCAGCACGCGCTTGAGGCAGAAGCCGCAATTCAGCAGGGTGTTCAGATAGGTGGTGAGGGTGCGGTGGTACTTCACCACGTGCTCCCCCAAAAAGACCGCGTCCCGCTCCCCCTCGTAGTAGTAGTTGTCCACCGGAAAGTGGAGGATCTCCCCGTCGGGGCCGTAGTACCAATCCTGGGAGCCGTAGGCGGTGAACACCGGGTGCTCCGCCGAAAAGACAAACGCCCCGCCGGGGGTCAGCCACCGGAAAATATTCTCCACCAGAGGCCCGAAATCCCGGACATAGTGGAGGGCCAGGGAGCTGAGCACCACGTCAAAGCTGCCCGCCGGGAAGGCCAGGTCCTCCATGGCGGAGCGGCGGTACTGGATGGCCGGGGCGCTGTTTTTGATCCGGGCCGTCTCCAGCATTCTCTCCGACAGGTCGGTTCCCAGGACATAGGCCGCCCCGTGCCGGGCGGCGTAGCCGCAGTGCCAGCCGTAGCCGCACCCCAGGTCCAGCACCCGCTTCCCGGCAAAGTCCGGCAGGAGTTTTTGCAGCTCCCGCCACTCCCCCGCCCCCTCCAGGCCCTGGGTGGAACGGAGCATCTGGCTGTATTTTTGGAAAAAGCTCGGATTGTCATAGGAGTTTTCTTTCATGGTATCCCTCTTTTCTGGTTCTTCGGGGCCGGTGGAGGCTTCCCGCAGTTCGACAAGACTTTATCCTTTACAGTATTTTCTCAAAGAAAACGGAATTCAAGCAGCCACATGGGGCCGCCCCTACGGCATTTTCGCAGTCTCCCAAAGCGGCGCGTCCGGGAGGCCGCGCCCTACGTCCCAGCACCAGCCACATCTGCTCGGCAAAGCCAGGCGCAGAAGTGGAACTGCACCAACTTCAATTTTAGGAGTGCCAGGGCCCAGTGGCCCGGCTGGAATTTAGAGTGTCACTCAAATTTTCACGCGCCGGAAGGGCCGCACCTACGAACAGGAGAGCACTCTCGTAAACAGGGGGTCTGGGGGATAAGGCGAATATAAGCGCGGATGCGCTCATCCTGAGCCGTCCCCCCAGCGTCTTTTGGTTCCTTTTCCACGGGGAAAAGGAACTCGCCCCGCAGGGCGAAACCCTCACCTTAAAATTACGAAATCTTCGTCATGTGCGCCGCCGCCGACTTCATCATCAGCCGCTTGGTGCCCACGTTGTCAAAGGCGATCTCCACCAGGGCGTCTCCCCCCATCTTCTGGATGGAGAGGATCATCCCTTTGCCGAAGGCCTTGTGCTGGACCATGTCTCCCTTGCGGAAGTCCGCCGGGGCCGCGCTGGGCGCAGCGGAGACGCCGGCAGTCTTGGGCCGGGCCTTTCCGCCGCCGGACATGGCCCTGGTAAATCCGCCGTAGTCCCCGCCGGCCGGGCGGCTCTCGTACCGGGGCCGCTGATCGAAGGGGTTCCCCCCTCCCCCGGCGTAGGTCCCCCGCTGCCCATAGCCCCCGTAGCCGGAGGTGCGGCTGGGGATGCCCCCCCAGTCGGAGCTCTGGTCCAGGAAATTCCGGCCGGACCGCTCCAGGTGCTCCGGGGGAATCTCCTCCAGAAAGCGGGAGGGCCGGTTGGAGCTGGTGCGGCCGAAGAGCATGCGCTGGTTGGCGCAGGTGAGGTAGAGCTTCTCCTTGGCCCGGGTCATGGCCACGTAGCACAGCCGCCGCTCCTCCTCCATCTCGTCCTGCTCCCCGATGGCCCGGATGCCGGGGAAGATGCCCTCCTCGGCCCCCACCACAAAGACCACCGGGAACTCC
>CASFKT010000249.1 GCA_949295195.1 uncultured bacterium
AGAAAGAAAAAGGAAATTTCTCTTGCTTTTTGCGCCGGGTTGTGCTATGATGCTAGATGCGTTTACAGACGATCCTCCATGGAGAAAGAGGTGAAGATACAATGAAGGCAGGAATTCATCCCGATTATCAGCAGACCACCATCCGGTGCGCCTGCGGCAACGTGATTGAGACTGGTTCTACCAAGAAGGACATCCGCGTGGAGGTGTGCTCCAAGTGCCACCCCTTCTACACCGGTAAGCAGAAGATGGTGGATACCGGCGGACGTGTCAGCCGCTTCAACAAGAAGTTCGGTCTGGACAAGAAGTAAGATCGCACCAGAAAAAGCCGTACCGAGGTCTCGGTGCGGCTTTTTGTCTTGTTGGGCCCAATGGAGGTCCAACGGCGGCCTCCCGCATATAATAGTGTCTGATGAATAAACCGCAGAGCGGCCCATTCCCGCGGAACAGCCGTGCAATTCTTCTTGAAATTGTGAATAGTTGAACAGGAGGTATCTGTCATGCTCAAGCCCATCGATCCCAAGGCCATCGATCAGAACGTATTTTCCCTCATCGGGGAGAAGTGGATGCTCATTACCGCCGGCACGGCGGAGCGGTGCAACACCATGACCGCCTCCTGGGGCGGCCTGGGGGTGATCTGGGGGGCTCCGGCGGCCACCTGCTACATCCGCCCCCAGCGGTACACCAAGGAGTTTGTGGACCGTGAGGAGTACTTCACACTGGCCTTCTTCGGGGAGGAGTACCGGGACGCCCTCGCCCTGTGCGGCAGCAAGAGCGGCCGGGAGGTGGACAAGGTGAAGGAGTGCGGATTCACGGTGAATGCGGCCCGGTGCGGCGCCCCCTATTTTGAGGAGGCGGAGCTGGTGCTGGTGTGCCGCAAGCGCTTTGTCCAGCCCATGGACCCCGACCGGCTCCCGGAGGATGTGAAGGAGCGCTGGTACCCCCAGAAGGACTACCACACCTTATATATTGGGGAGATTGTGGAGGCATATCAGAAGTAAGAGCATCGCGCGGATGCACAGCGCGCCGCCCCGTCGGACGGCGCGCCTGCGCGCCGCGCAGGGAGAAAGGAGCGAGACGCCATGAACCATCTCAGCCAGATTGCGGACAAGCTGTCTCAGTACGATCTGGACGCCATGCTGATTGTCAGCGAGCCCGGCGAGCGCTACGCCGTGGGCTTTCAGGGGGAGGGCTATGTCCTGGTGAGCCGGGAGGGGAGCCGGTATTCCACCGACGGACGGTACATTGAGGCGGCCCAAAAGCAGGTGACCGGGGCGGAGGTGGTTCTCATCTCCCGGGAGCGGAGCCACCTGGCGCTGGCCAGGGATTTTCTGGAGGCCCGCGGCCTGAAGCGGGTGGGCTTTGAGAGCGCCGCCGTCAGCGTGGCCCAGCACCGCCGCTGGCAGGAGAGCTTCCCGGAGGGGTGTGAGCTGATCCCGGCCCAGGAGCTGCTGGACGGCCTGCGGGCCTCCAAGGACCAGGAGGAGCTCGCCGCCATGGTCCAGGCCCAGAAGATCACCGACGCGGCCTTTGGGGAGATTTTGAACTACATCCGCCCCGGCCTGACGGAGCAGGAGGTGGCCGCACGGCTGGTGTACGAGCTGCTGCGCCGGGGAGCCCGGAAGGTCTCCTTCGACCCCATTGTGGCCGCCGGGGCCAACGGCTCCATGCCCCACGCGGTGCCGGGGGAGACGGTGATCCAGAAGGGGATGTTCGTCACCATGGACTTCGGGTGTGTCTATGACGGCTACTGCTCCGACATGACCCGCACGGTGGCGGTGGGGCAGCCCACACAGGAGATGGAGCGGGTCTATGAGACGGTGCTGGCCGCCCAGAAGGCGGGGATTGCCGCCGCCCGGGCGGGGATGCCCGGCCGGGAGTTGGACGCCGCCGCCCGGAAGGTGATTGAGGAGGCGGGCTACGGGGACTATTTCACCCACAGCTTCGGCCACTCCCTGGGTCTGGAGATTCACGAGTCCCCCAACGCCTCCCCCAGCGAGACCAGGCCGCTCCCCGCGGGGACGGTGATCTCCGCCGAGCCGGGGATCTACCTGCCCGGCCGCTTCGGCGTGCGCATCGAGGATGTGCTGGTGCTGGAGGAGGGCGGCTGCCGGGACATCACCCAGTCCCCCAAAAATCTCATCGTGCTTTGATTTTCCGCATATTTTCCCAAACCCCCTTGTCAAACAGGGGGAAAAAGGGTAAAATAAATTAGTTCATTAAAACACAATGGAGGATGATTCCTATGGCAATGATTTCCGCCAGTGATTTCCGCAACGGCGTGACCTTTGAGATGGACGGCAAGGTCATGCAGGTCGTCGAGTTCCAGCACGTGAAGCCCGGCAAGGGCGCCGCCTTTGTCCGTACCAAGATGAAGGACATCATCAATGGCGGCGTGACCGAGACCTCCTTCAACCCCACCGCCAAGTTTGAGCAGGCCTATGTGGAGCGCAAGGACATGGAGTACAGCTACAACGACGGCGATCTGTACTACTTCATGGACATGGAGACCTACGACATGATCCCCATCAGCAAGGACATGCTGGGCGACGCCTTCCGCTTTGTGAAGGAGAACATGACCTGCAAGGTCATGTCCTACAAGGGCAGCGTCTTCGGCGTGGAGCCCCCCAACTTCGTGGAGCTGGAGGTCACCGAGACCGATCCCGGCTTCAAGGGCGACACCGCCACCAACGTGACCAAGCCCGCCACCCTGGAGACCGGCGCCGAGATCAAGGTGCCCCTGTTCATCAACCCCGGCGACAAGATCAAGATCGACACCCGGGCTTCGCCTCAGAAAGGAGCGTAACCATGACCATTTCTGAAAAAGTTGCATACCTGAAGGGACTGGCCGAGGGCCTGAACCTGGATGTGGAGAAGTCCAAGGAGGGCAAGCTCATCTCCGTGATGATCGGCATCCTGGAGGAGGTCGGGCTGTCTATTGAGGACCTGGAGGAGAACGCCCTGGCCCTGGGTGAGGAGATTGACGTGCTCTCCGACGATCTGGCCGACGTGGAGTCCGTGGTCTTTGATGAGGATGAGGACGACGAGGACTACTTCGAGGTGGAGTGCCCCAACTGTGAGGAGCCCATCATCATCGACGACGAGGCCCTGGCCGCCGGCGAGGTCCAGTGCCCCAACTGCGAGACCCGCTTTGCCCTGGACCTGTCTGACGACGGGGACGAGGAGGAGACGGACGAGGACTGACCGTTTCCACCGGAAGCAATGAAATTAGCCCGGCACAGCAATTCTGCTGTGCCGGGCTTTTTGCATGCCGGCTTCCGGCGGGCCGGGAGCTTCGGTTTCCATCATGCTCCGGCGGGCTCTGCGTTGGCGGACGACAGGGCAAAGCCGTTGATCTCCACCCCCGCGTCGGCGGGGACCAGCAGGTATTTTCGCCCGTCGATCTCCCGCAGCTCCACCAGATAGCTGCGCTCCGGGTCCACGGTGACGGCGGCGGCCTCCGT
>CASFKT010000250.1 GCA_949295195.1 uncultured bacterium
GAGTGATTTTACTCCCTATTCAACGGGGCCCCACAGCCGTCGGCTGTGGGGCCCTTCGTTTTCTGCAAGAAGCGTGCAGCCCGCACTTTCCCCGCGAGAAAACAATGTTCCGCATCTGTCAGCTCTTGTAATCCATCGTCGGCCCGTGGTACACTAAAACCATCCAAAATCGGGACAGGGGGTCTTCCACCATGGAACTGCATGTTGTCACCGGAGATATCACCAAACTGGACGTGGACGCCATTGTCAACGCCGCCAACACCTCTCTGCTGGGGGGCGGGGGCGTGGATGGGGCCATCCACCGGGCGGCGGGCCCGGAGCTGCTGGCCGAGTGCCGCACCCTCCACGGCTGTCAAACCGGGCGGGCCAAAGCCACCAAGGGGTACCAGCTCCCCGCCAAATATGTGATCCACACGGTAGGCCCCGTGTGGCACGGGGGCGGACACAAGGAGGCGGAGCTGCTGGCGAGCTGCTATGAGAACTCTATGGCCCTGGCCCTGGAACTGGGGTGCAGGACCGTGGCCTTCCCCGCCATCAGTACGGGGGTGTACCACTACCCCCTGGAGGAGGCCACCCGCATCGCGGTCAAGACCGTGCGCCGCTTTCTGGCGGAGCACCCGGAGGGCCCGGCGGTCACCTTCGTCTGCTTCAATGAGCCGGCCAAGGCGGTCTATGAGCGGGAGCTGAAATAAATAAAAAACGGAGGCCGTTTGGCCTCCATTTTTTACGCCTCCAGCGCCTCCGCCGGAATTTCAAAGTCGGGGGCGGAGTTGATATCCGAACAGGTCATGGTCATCTGTACCTGGGGATACTGAATGGAAACCCCATCGGTGGACTGGCCCATGTCCTCCAACACCTGGAGCACATGTTCCATCAGAGTGTTGCACACCTGGGTCATATCCATCTCATACCGCACCGGGTAGCAGATCTCCGGGTCAATCCACATCTCAATGGTCATGTCCCCCAGATCCTGGAGCATCCCCTGGAGGTTCTCCGTGCTCACCCCCAGCTGCTGCATGGTGCCCAGGCTGTCCAGCACGCCGCTCTCCTCCATCAGGGCCGACACCTGGCTGCCGGTAACCGTGCCGGAGAATTTCAGGACCGTCTTCCCGTCCAGCTCCTCCTCCTGCTGGAAGGTCCACTGGTCGGTGCTGGACAGATAGGAGTTCATCTCCGCCGAGGCGTTATACTGCTCCAGGAGCTCGGCGCTGGCGGTCTCCCGGAACCACTGTCCGCCCACGTCGGTGTAGGTGGTGTAGGTCTCCCCCTCCTGCTGGGCGTAGACGGTGGCGGAAAAGGAGCCCAGCTCCCCCATGTCCATGGAGGTCTCCGCCTTCAGCTTCAGGGGATCGGAAAAGCACACCATATCCATTGCCGTGGTGGTCTCCATGGCCTGGGTCTGGTCCCCCACTTGGATCTCCATGTCTATCTGGGCGGTGACCGAGGCGGACAGGCTCTCCAGCCCCTCCTGGCTGTTCTGCAGGGTCTGGTCCAGGATCTCCTCCGGGGTGGGCTCTGAGCCGCCGCACGCCGACAGAGACAGGGCCAGGGCGGCCGCCAGGAGCAGGACTCCGCCGCGGGTCCAATGCTTCATACGTTCTCATCCTTTCCGCGCCTCCCGCCGAAGCGGGGCAGATGTTCTGTTTTGTTTTCCTGCTGTCATTATACCATATCCCTGCCCGCCCGCATAGATTCAAGGGCGGAACGGGCGCGGAAATTTTTTCTTTTTCCAGGGAACCTTTTCCCTGCGCCGTCGTCTAAGCCAGCAAACGGGGAAATTCCCCTCACTGTAAAAGGAGTGTTGACGTATGAAGCGTACCCTATCTGCTCTGCTGGTCAGCAGCGCCCTGCTGTGCGCCGCAGTCCTGCCCACCATGGCGGCGGAGTCCGCCGATCCCGCGCAGACCGATTCTGCCGCAGTCCAGGAGGAGACCATGTCCGACGGCGAGCTGTACTACGGCCAGGTCCAGGAGATCGGCCGGGATGAGGCCGGAGCCATCACCAGCCTGCGGCTCACCTCGGAGCGCTATGGGGAATATGTGATGAACATCTCCGACGAGACCGTGTGGATCGACAGCGGGGAGCGCACCGCCTCCGATCCCGCCACCCTCCAGGTGGGCGAGTCCGTCTACGTGTACCACAGCCCGGTCTCCACCCGCTCCCTGCCCCCCCAGTCCCCCGCCTTCGCGGTGGTGCGCAATGTTCCTCAGGATGTGGGCGCGGCCAAGTACCTGGAGGTGGAGGCTGTCACCCAGAATGAGGACGGCAGCGCCACCATCACCACCAACAACGGCGGCCTGTGGCTCACTGTGGAGGCGGACGCCTCTGTGACCACCTACGCCGGAGAAAAGGCCTCCCTGGCCGATCTCCAGGTGGGCAGCCATGTGATGGCCTGGTATGACATCGTTCTGCTGTCCTACCCCGGACAGGCGGGCACGGACCAGCTGATGCTCCTGCCCGGCGCGGCGGAGGAGCGGGACGGCGAGGCCGCCGAGACCTCCGCCCCCGCTGAGACCACCGCCCCTGCTGAGGCGCTCCAGGATGGAACTGAGCTGTCCATCGTGCTGGAGGGCGACATGGTGCTCCCGGTGACCGGCAAGGTGGAGAACGGCGCCGCCATGGTCCCCGTGGCCGCCGTGGCCCAGGCCCTGGGCTATGAGGTGACCTACACCCCCGGCGAGAACGGCGAGGCCGCCCTGGTCACCGTGGAGGACGACTCCTTCCGGGTCAATCTGAACATCGGCGATAACCTGATCCAGGGCGTCA
>CASFKT010000251.1 GCA_949295195.1 uncultured bacterium
GCTCGCTCATACGGGGACCGCCTCCCCTGTCTCCGCTCCGCTCTGGAGCTGGGCCCGGTTCTGGGCGGTGAGCAGGCGCTCCCGCTCCCAGTCCAGCTGTCCCTGCTTCTCCTCCAGGTTCTCCCGCTCGTCCCGCAGGCGGACAATAAGCCGCTCCACCCGCTGGGCCACCGCCGCCACCTGGTCCTGGGCCTCCCGGATGCGGCTCTGAACGAACAGGTCGGCGAACAGGCCGTCGAAGAAGTAGTCGGCAAAGACGGCGAAGTCCCCCAGCTCCACGTCGGGCACCTGCTCCGAGGACACATCGGCCAGCTCCGTGCGGAAACGGCTCAGGGCTCGACGGGCCTCATAGGCGGCGTCCTGGGCGTCGTCCAGGCAGCCGTGCTTGGCAAAGGTGGCCATGATACCGCCCCCCACCATGTCCCAGACGCCCCAGTTCTCCGCTCCGTTCAGATCGCTGCCCATCTCCTCCAGGGCCCGCTGGGCGGCCAGGCCGGCCTGAATGGCCTCCTGGATCTCCCGCAGCTCCCCGGCGGTGCGCTCCTGCTCCTGGGCCAGCTGGCCCAGCCGCTGGGACTGGGCGCCCCCCTGACTGTGCAGGGCCTCCTCTTTCTCATCCAGCAGGGCCTGGTACTGCTTCTCCAGCCCCTGCAGGCTCTCCTTCTCCCGCACTGCGTCCCGGAACCGCCGGTCCAGATCCTCCAGGTCCCACTTGGCCGCGTCGTACCGGGCCTTGGCCATGGCGGCCTCCCGGCGCTCCTCCGCCTTCCGGCTCTCAAGATCCCCCTGGATTCTGGCCAGGAAGGACACCAGGGACATGCGCTCCAGCTCCTCCACGTCCCCCTGCTCCTTCTCCAGGACCGCACGGGCCTCCTCCTCCGCCTGACGGCGGCGGCCGACCTGCTCCTTCAGATCCTGGAGGATCACATCCAGCTTCCGGGACCGCTCCATCTTCTGCCGGGCGCGCTCCAGCTCCCGGTCAATCTCCTGTATGCTCCGCATATATTTTACCGCTCCTCTCACGTTTCTCTCCTGCTGATCTCGTGCTGTTTCCAGCACTTTTCCATTTCTCCGCCCTTCATTATACCATCCGCTTTGTCTTTTTTCCACAAAAATTCTGCCCCGGCGGCATATTTTTCGCGGAGCGGGCCATACTGGTCCTATCGGTTTGGGAGGAGGTACGCCCATGAGCACAAAAAAGATCGGGCGGCAGACGGCGGCGCTGGCCGCGCCGCCCTCCATCCTCTGCGCCGCCAATGTGGTGGGACGCATGGAGGGAGAGGGCCCTCTGGCCGCCTGCTTTGACTATATCGACCAGGACGACACCTTTGGGGAGACCACCTGGGAGCAGTCCGAACGGGCTATGCAGCAGAAGGCCCTGGCCCTGGCCCTTCAGAAGGGCGCCCTCACCACCCAGCAGCTGGACTGGCTGTTTGCCGGCGACCTGCTCAACCAGTGCGTCAGCTCCTCTTACGCGGCCCGGGAGCAGAAAATTCCCTTCTTCGGCCTGTACGGGGCCTGCTCCACCTTCGGCGAGGGGCTGATTCTGGCATCCATGGCCCTGGACGGTGGTTTCGGAGAGCGGGCGGGGGTGGTGGTCTCCTCCCACTTCTGCACGGCGGAGCGCCAGTACCGCACCCCCCTGGAGTACGGCTGTCAGCGCACCCCCACCGCCCAGTGGACGGTAACCGGGGCGGGCGCGGTCATTCTCCAGCGTATGGGAGACGGCCCCTGCATCACCCATGTCACGCCGGGAAAGATCGTGGACAAGGGGGTCACCGACACCAACAACATGGGGGCGGCCATGGCTCCCGCGGCCTACGACACCCTGTGCGCCCACTTCCAGGACACCGGCCGGGGGCCGGACTTCTACGACTGCATTGTCACCGGCGACCTGGGGGAGCTGGGGGGTGAGCTGCTGTGCGAGCTGTTCCGCCAGGACGGGGTGGACCTCTCCCCCAGCTACACCGACTGCGGCAGGCTGATATTCGACAGCCAGCGCCAGGACGTCCACTGCGGGGGCTCCGGCTGCGGCTGCTCCGCCGCGGTGTTCACCGGCTATCTCCTTCGGGAACTGCGGGCGGGGCGAATCAAACATCTGTTGTTCTGCCCCACCGGAGCCCTCCACTCCCCCACCACCGCCTTTCAGGGGGAGAGCATTCCCGGCATCTGCCACGCCGTGGCAATCTCCGCCCGGCGGGACGCCTGACGGTCTGGGAAAGAAGGTTTTTTGTATGGAGTATCTCAACGCCTTTCTCTGCGGCGGCGCGCTGTGCGCCCTGGGCCAGCTGCTCATTGACAAGACGAAACTCACCCCCGCCAAGATTCTGGTGTGCTATGTCACCGCTGGGGTGATTCTGGGCGCGCTGGGGATCTACCAGTATGTGGTGGACTGGGGAGGAGCCGGAGCCACCGTCCCCCTCACCGGCTTTGGGAACACCCTGGCCAAGGGGGTGCGGGAGGCTGTGGCCCAGCAGGGGCTCCTGGGCGCCCTCACCGGGGGCATCACCGCCACCGCCGGCGGAATCGCCGCCGCCATCTTCTTCGGCTTTCTGGTGGCCCTCATTTTCAAGGCCAAGCCGAAGCGCTGACACACATCACAACTACCATCACAGCTACTGGTTGACGCCGTCCCGGACTGCCGGGACGGCGCTTTTGGTCTTATCAGCTCCCAAAATTGCCGCAAACTTCCCCAAACTGTGCCGGGGGGTTGCCAAACCGGCCATTCTCAGCTATAATAGAAGTGCGTGGAAGGCATCAATGGAAGGCATCAAAGGAGTTGTTATTTTGTTTTCCCTCATAAAGCCGAAGAAATGTGCCCTGGCCCTGCTGGGCAGCGCCATTCTTGCCTTCGGCCTGTACAATGTCCATGCCCTGTCCGGTGTGACCGAGGGCGGTGTGCTGGGCATGACCCTGTTCCTGTACCACTGGGTGGGACTCTCCCCGGCGGTGACGGGGCTGGTAATGAACGCAATCTGTTATCTGATGGGCTGGAAGCTCCTGGGGAAGGAATTTATCGCCTACTCCATTGTGGCGGGGGGCGGATTCTCCGTGTTCTACGCCATTGTGGAGCAGTTTGACCCCCTGTGGCCCCAGCTGGCGGACCACCCCCTGCTGGCGGCGGTGCTGGGCGCCCTGTTCGTAGGCTGCGGCGTGGGGCTGAGCGTCCGGGCCGGCGGCGCGCCGGGCGGCGACGACGCCCTGGCCATGAGCATTTCCAAGCTCACCCGCTGGGACATCCAGTGGGCCTACCTCATCAGCGACCTGGTGGTGCTGGCTCTGTCCGCCACCTACATCGACCTGAGCCGGCTGGGCTGCTCCCTGCTGACCGTGATTCTGTCCGGTCAGATCATCGGCCTGGTACAGCGAGTGGGCCGACGAGAAGATGCTCCAGTGAAGGCGGAAGCCGCCGTTGAAGAACAGCTGTAACTGATATCGCGCGGGGCGTGTAAAAACTTCCACGCCATGCCAGGTCTCAAATTTCCGCTTTGGGCGGACCCCGCGCAGGCAACCAGAAACACGCGGCCCCTTAAGGGGTCCGGAGGGGAGAAA
>CASFKT010000252.1 GCA_949295195.1 uncultured bacterium
GAATATCTTGGTTCTCGGGTCAATCGGGATTAGGGAGTTTCGTTCAAACTTCAATTCTTCTGCGGCGCTCAGTTAAGCACTCCCCGCTTTTTCAAAGTGCTTTTTTAGCACCGCTTTTCCGAGCAGCGCCCCCAGTATTCCGCCGATGAAGGTCACAACAAAAAGAACGGGGAACATCCAGTTCGGGGTGTAAGAAGCAAGTGTGGCGGTATATTCGGCTCCATAGTTGCTTTCCAGGAAAGTGAAGAACTCGACGCGGGTAAGGAACATACGGCTCACATAGCCCATAATCCAGAGAGAGAATACACCGTTGCCCAGGAGGGTGCATTTCCAGCTCTGGTATTTCCCAGCCTTCAATACCAGATCGCCAAGAATGCCAAATACCTCGCCGAAAATCAGAACCAGAACGCCAGCCCCGATTAAAACATTCAGCAGGCCAAGGATGATACCGTTCAGGGACACCATACCGAACTTCTTGACCTTTGTTAAGTACAGCATGAAGGGAATACCGCACAGGATGGGGCAAACTAATCCGAGCAGCGGAATAAAAATAGGGATGTACCCCAGCATCATGCCCGCAAAGAAAACGACAAAATAGATGGCGGTAAAAATACCGACATTGATCAGGTCTTTTGCTTGTAGTTTGTTGTTTCTTACTTCCATTCTCTACATACCTCCATTTGAGTTAGATTTGGCTAACCACTTGCGCTAAAAAAAGCGAAACGGAATTTCGCAGGAGGTATTTTATCATATTCCAATTGGGGCATACCACTCCATACGGTTGTAGATTGCTCCATTTAGATTTTTATTTGTATGCTGTTGCTATTATAAAGATATTCTTATCAGTTTTACCATACCAAACCGGTCCGAAACCGCCATGCTGATCTTGGTGGACAGCTTCAATCCGGTTCGAGGGATGTGGCGGTAATAGGGCTCCTCGGCCAGCACCCTGACCCCGCCGCCGATTTTCCCGGCCAGCTCCGATGCGGAATCCACATAGAAGAACATCTGCGCATCCCCGTGGCCCACCTGCTTCATGTACTTTTTCCGCATCATGGCCATACCGCTTTTACTCACGGAGTCAAAGACGATTTCAATCTCTCCAAACCCCGTGAGCATCCGCAGGAGTCCCACAACCTTGCTTTCCTCAAAATAGTGGAACAGGCCGCCAGCGGTGACCAGAATAGGAGCATCCGGCACATCAGCGCGGATCTGCTTGATCCAGTCCTCGGCAAAGGCGTCTCCGGCGAGATAGGTCTCCCGCTCCGGCTCCGGCAGCAGCTCTCGCCGGTATTCCACCACATGGGGCAGATCCACGGCATACCAGTGCGACCTTCCATTGTCGCAGCGGTAATAGACCGTCTCCAGGCCACAGCCGAGCTGGACGATCACACCGTCCGGCCTGCGCTCCAGAAAGGCCCGGATGATCCGGTCCAGATTGGCAGACCGAGCGGCGGAAGCCAGCAGAGTATACTGGCTCTGTCCGTCCTGCTCCGGCAGGCTGGAAGGCAGTTTCTTTTTCAGTTCCAGCGCCTTGGGATCGTACAGGATCTGCGGGCAGTGCTCGCTGGCATAGAGCCTGCCCAGCATGGGGACAAACAATGTGTCCTCCACAACGCCCAACTTGGACATGGTCAGCCCTCCCGTTTTGACGAATTACTTTCTGCCGACAAGCAGCTGGGAAGATCCCAGCATCATCATGGCAGCCCGGCGGTGGGAGCCGAAGGCTTCTTCTGCGGTATCAATGAGCCGGACATCCTGATAGCCCATCTCCCGCAGCTTTTGCGCAAAGGCATCCATATCGCCGTACAGCTTGGGCTTCATATCATCGTTCAGAGCAAAGACGCCTCCTTTTTTCAGCACCCGCAGGCTCTCCAGCAGCAGCTTGTGCATATCGGCTCCCATGACATTGTGGTAGACATAGTTGCTGATGACCGCATCAAAACTCTCATCGGGGAAATCCAGATGATTGGCGTCGCCATGCTGGAATACACACCGGGAGGCCACACCTTCACTTGCGGCGTTTTTCTCACAGAGGGCCTTGCTGTAATTGTAAACAGCTCCCCAGTAGTCCATGCCAGTGACCTTTGTCTCCGGCCAGGTTAGGCAGGTGAGAGAGAACGACCCGGTGAACCTGTTCCATGATCCCGCCACCGCCAAAGGCATACTGACGCCTGATCCATGTGATCCAGACCAGCAGGGCCACCAGCGCCGCCGCAACAACAGAGAACAGAACACCGAGAACCGTGATGCACCGAAAAGGAGAGTATGGCCAAAACCACGGCCAGAGCCGTGATGCCGCCGATAATATAGAACACGGGATTGGACATCCAGCTCCCGTAGTCTTCGCCGTGACTGCCGAGACGAATTTCTGCTTGTTGATTACGCTTTTGCTGCATTTGATTTTCCTCCTGTTGTTCAATATTTGTGTACAATTCGTTTACGGGTGTTTCTCCTTCGCCTTCCGGCAGACAAATCTGAACGGTGCGGACCTTTGCAGGCCCGAATGTTTCCTCCAGACGATGCCGCAGGCTCTCCGCCGTCTCAAAGGGCGGGGTGAACCAGCCCTTTGGCACATACAGCCTGCGGATTAGCCAGTCCGTGCGGCGGTTTTGTCCCCGCACATAGAAGCAGCCGCAGAAGGTCCCGCCGGGCCGCAGTACACGAAAGATCTCCCGCCAGGCGGCCTCCTTGTCCGGAAACGCATGAAAGCCGTTGAGTGAGAGTACGATGTCGAAACTGCCGTCCCCAAAAGGCAGCGCCTCAACATCCCCCTGCTGAAAGCGCACATGGGAAAGTCCCTCGCCCCGGCATTTTGCCCGCTCCAGCATCTCCGGCGAGTAATCCAGGCAGGTGATCTCCGTCTCCGGCATTTCCCGGTAGAGGGGCATGGTCAGGATACCGGTACCCACGGGGACTTCCAGCAGCCTCCCGGAAAACCCCTCCGGTATCCCGGCAAGGGCGGCGGAAAGATAGTCCTGGGTTTCCGCCCGGCCCATTCCCCATACCAGGCGGCATACCGCCCGGCCTGACAAGGTGGAACAGGTGATCATGCCGTCATAAAATGTCCGTTTGCCCCCCAATCCCCGGTAGGCCTTTTGAATCCGTTCCCTTTGTCCCATTTTTTCACCTTCACTCACGCAAGCACCCAGCGCCACATCCAGCGTCATCATGAGGGCAGAGCTGGTACCAAACAGTGCGGGCCCCACATTGGAGCGCTTTTTCACTGATATCTTCGGAATCATGTCATCGAACGCCGCTGAAAGCCACACTCTTCATTCATCTTTTTTCCCTTCCTCCAGCGGCCCCTCTGGGGGTATGGGAAACAATTTTTGTACCCCATCATCTTGACTGCCGGACTGATGATTTGAAAAGGAGCAGTCATGCGGCACATCTTGTTTTCTTACCGTTCACCAAAATATATCGATGAGCAGCCCCAGCCCTGCCTGGGCTGCCGCCAGGATGGGGCACATCAAAAACGGCCACTGGAGCAGGTGCTCCGGCAGAGCGTAGTCCTTCATCCAGGCGTTGAACCTGTAGCCGGGGTGCCCTTCGGTCCCCGGAATGATAAACCGTCTTTTCGCCTTCCTCTGAACCAGCCAAAAATCCAGAAAGAACAGGTCGCAGAAATTGACCATCATCCACTGGATATACCCGGTCAGAGCCAGAGGCCAGAACCCTGTTGTCCCACCCTCCATGGTACTGACCGCGCCATAAAGCAGAAGGGGCAGCAGCTCCCCAAAACAGATCCAAATCCAGTAAAAGCGGTTTTCCGCACTGGTGGGCGGATCTTTTGCCGCCTTGATGATGGCGGGCGGATAACCGGGGAACATCAGCCGAGGCTTATACAGCGCCACCAGTCCGGCAAACAGGTTAAAGTAGGCCGCCATAGCGAACCCGTCCAAAACGGTGCGCGTCCAGTTCATACACATCCCCTATCACGATCATCTGCTCGTATTCTGGGTGGAAAAAATCGGTTAGGTATCATCATTCTGCAAAGTCAATCCGGACGATCTGGAGGCGCATCGGTCCGTCGGCCAGCTTCGCCAGCAGCCGGTGGACGGGCCGGACCGCCGGATCATGAAGCGATTGATAGCCCAGCATATAGCCCCGGCTGGAAACAGAAAACAGCGGCGACCATGGCTCCAGCTCCCGCCTGGCGTCCTTGACGGAAAAATAGGCGCCCACATCCCGGATGCCCGCCTGCTTCACCCAGGTTTTCAGCATCAGCCGGACAGCCGTTTGCCCGGCCGCGTCAAAGACCAGCCGCCCTCCTGGGAAGCGTTTTGCGATGCCTGTGACCAGAGCTTTCACCTCTTCTGTCGTGAAGTAATAGAAGACTCCGGCGGCAAACAGCACCACCCCATCATCAGGATCATTGCGGACGGCATCCATCCAGCGCGGGTCTTTCAGATCAAAGGTCAGATTTTTCTCCCGCTCTCCGGGCGGAAGCAGGCGATCCCGCAGTTCAATCACATCCGGCAGGTCGATATTCCAGATGCTGCACCGGCCGTTGTCACAGGCCCGCCCGGTGTTGTCCAGACCGCAGCCCAGATTGATGACGGCCGCTCTGGGATGGGCATTCAGATAGTCCCGCACCTCCCAGGCGAGGTCATTCTGGCGCATGGCGACCTCCAGCGCGCCGAAGGTCTGCGTCAGACCGTTTGCCCGCCGCTCCAAAGGGGAGAAGTCGTAGTCCACCTTCTCCATCAGTATGGCCGCCGCGGCATCCTGATACAGTCCGGGGAACCGCCGCGAGCAGATCCACCGGCCATACAGCGGGATGATGAGCGTCTCCTGCACGGAGTCCTTCTCGATTTTGTACTTCTCCATAGGCCCTCCTCAAAAGACACGGTACTCTACGCTTGATTATAGTTAGCAAACGCTAACCAGTCAAGTGATTTTCCATTTTCAGTATCAATTGCCCCTTCAAGCGCAATCTCCCGGACACAACAAGAGTGCCGCCGCCGGAATATACCCGGTGGCGGCACTCCTCTTTTCATGATGGTTTGGGCGTTCCTCCTCTTAGAGCTTCCACTGGCCGGACTCTTTACGGCCGGATACGAACGCTTGATACAGGCCCTCCTGGGCCATGAGCTGGCTGTGGGTGCCCCGCTGAACGATCT
>CASFKT010000253.1 GCA_949295195.1 uncultured bacterium
GAGGAGGCGGAGGGGGTCAGGGCGAAGATCCGGTCCTCAAAGTTGTACTGGGAGGTGGCGATGCCGGGCTGGGTGGTGACGGAGCCCAGGGAGATCTGCATGCCCCAGTCCTTCAGGTTGTTGTAGGCGTTGACGGCGGTCTCGGGCACGTTCTGGTCGTCCTGGTAGTTCAGCTCGAACTGGATGTCGCCGCCCTCAGAGTTGATCTCGTTCACCGCGATCTGGGCGCCCCGGTAGGCGGCCAGGCCGTAGATAGAGGCACCGCCGGTGAGGGGGCCGGTGGCGCCGATCTTGAAGGCGGCGCCGGTGGGATCGACCACCTCTTTGACGGTGGTGCCGGCGGTGACGCCGCCGGTGGAGGTATCGCCGGTGGAGCCGCTGGCGCTGGAGCCGCCGCTGCTGCCGGCGCCGCCGCCATTGCCGCCGCAGGCGGCCAGGGACAGCGTCATGGCCGCGGCCATAGTGAAGGCAAGAAACTTTTTGCTGTTCATAACATTTATTCTCCTTTACAGCTTGACTCGCGTCCGGAGCCGGACACGGAATATAAAAAAGCGGCTCCGCTCCAAAGAACGAAGCCGCTTCTTTACCGAAACTTAAATGGTAAGCAGCCGTCTCTTTGGAGCTCCGGCCCGGATGATCCGGGCCAGCATAATCAGCAGTACCCCCGCCAGAAGCAGGAGCGCCGCCAGTACACCGCCCACTACCCCCAGAATAGCAAAAATGGACACCATTACCATGGTGTCCAGAATCAGGGCAGTGTGGGAGGCGGAGTGGTTCCGACGGGCAGGGCAGCAGGAAGCCGCCTCTGTTCCACAACCGGCAGAGGCATTCATCCACATAGAGGTCTCAGCGTACGGATACATGGCGGCAGCTCCTTTCTGCAAAATCAAACTTTAAGTTTGTTTTATTGTAAAACACCCCCCTTCATTCGTCAATGGACGTTTCCACCAGAATCCGGGGGGAGCGCTCCGGTTTTCATGTCCGTTCTGTACAGAATTTTGTCCGCCTGGGGCGGGCAGAGGGGGTAATTCCTGTTTTTTGGGGAGGGGGAGTTTCGCCGCCTGCGGGCGGCGAGTGACTTTCGGGCCGGCCAGAAAGTCACCAAAGAACCGCTAGGGGGCGGGCGCAATCGGCAGAAGCGGCTGCGCCGCCCCTGCCTCCATGTCGCCCGTCCCCTAGAACCCCCATTACGGGGGACGCGCACCTGCAAAGTTAAGCGGAATTTCCGGCGCGCAAAATCTGAGTGGCCGGTCTAAATTCTTGCCGGGCCACTGGGCCCTGGGTGAGAGGAAAATTTCAGCGGTGCGGTCCCGCTTCTGCGCCTGGGTATCCCAGCCAACGGTCCGGGGAGCGGTTGCTCCCGAACTGGGGAGGTTGGCTCGGCAAACTGAGGCGCGGCAGCTGAAGTGTGAGCCCTGAAATTTATGCATACTCAGGCCCCCAGTGGGGCCGGCCGGAACCGCACCCAGGCACTCCTGATTTTGCGCGCCGGAAGGGCCGCACGATGTTCAAGGGGTAACCCCCGTAAACGGGGTCCGGGGAAAGGCGACTATGAGCACGAAGTGCTCATCTGGAGCCGTCCCCGGCGGCGTTTTGGTGACTTTGCCGCCGCGGGCAAAGTCACTCGCCGCCCGCAGGCGGCGAAATCCCCCTGCGAAAACCTCCTGAGGCGGCGAAATCCCCCTGCAAAGAAGCTCAATGGGACTCCGCCCAGCTTTTCCCAGCATGGGTCTCGGCCACCAGGGGGACGGACAGGGGGAACACCCCCTCCATCTCCTCCTGGAGGAGGGCGCACACCCGCTCCTGCTCCTCCTGGGGGCACTCCACGATGAGCTCGTCGTGGACCTGGAGGACCAACTGCCCCCGGAGCCCCTCGGCTTTCAGCCGGTCCCGCACCCGGAGCATGGCCAGCTTGATAATGTCGGCGGCGGTGCCCTGGATGGGCATGTTCAGGGCCACCCGCTCCCCGAAGGACCGGGTGTTGAAGTTGGAGGACTTCAGCTCCGGCAGCCAGCGGCGGCGGCCCATGAGGGTGGACACATAGCCGTCCGCCTTGGCCTGCTCCACCACGTGGTCCATATAGGCCCGCACGCCGGGGTAGGTGGCGAAATACTTGTCCATATAGGCCTTGGCCTCGGCCACGGTAACCCCGATGTCCTGGCTCAGAGAGAAGGCGGAGATGCCGTAGACGATGCCGAAGTTCACCGCCTTGGCGCTGCGGCGCATCTCCGGCGTGACGAGGTCGGGCTCTACCCCAAACACCTGGGCGGCGGTGACCGTGTGGAAGTCCCGGCCGGAGCGGAAGGCCTGGATCATCTTCTCGTCCCCGGCCATATGGGCCAGGAGCCGCAGCTCAATCTGGGAGTAGTCCGCATCCACCAGGGCCATCCCCGGCCCGGCCACGAACATCTTCCGCAGCTCCGCCCCCAGGGGGGTGCGGATGGGGATGTTCTGGAGGTTGGGCTCGGCGGAGCTGAGGCGGCCGGTGGCGGTGACGGTGTTCTGGAAGCAGGTGTGGATGCGCCCGTCGTCTGCGATCACCTTGCCCAGGCCGTCCACATAGGTGGACTTCAATTTGGTGAGCTGGCGGTAGTCCAGAATCTGCTCAATGATGGGGTGCTTGCCCCGGAGCTTGTCCAGCACCTCCGCGTTGGTGGAGTAGCCCGTCTTGGTTTTCTTTACCGGGGGCAGGCCCAGCTGGTCAAAGAGGATGCGGCCCAGCTGCTGGGTGGAGTTGATGTTGAACTCCTCCCCGGCCAG
>CASFKT010000254.1 GCA_949295195.1 uncultured bacterium
CTCCAGGTCGGCCCGGTCCCCCTCCAGGGCCAGGGCCTGCCCGGCGAGGGCCCGGCTCAGGGAGAGCTCCCCCGCCTGGAGGCGGCGGATGGCGTCCAGGTCCAGGCTCAACCGCCGCAGCAGCTTGATCTTTTCCAGGGTGCGCACGTTGTCCTCGGAGTAGTCCCGGTAGTTGTTCTCCCGCCGCTCCGGGGTGAGCAGCCCCTCCTGTTCATAGAACCGGATGCTGGTCCTGGGCAGGCCGGTGTGCCGCTCCAGCTCCTTGATGGTCATGGTTTCCCCCTCCTTACACCACCAGTGTAGGGTATCCACCTGGTATATAGTCAAGAATTTTTTTCAAACTGGGTGGATTTTTCTTGAAAAGCCGCCTGCTGCGCCGGACGGAGCGCAAAAAGGCGGGCCCCCAATGGGGGCCCGCCAAGGAAGCTTGTGGTAAACTCTCAGTTTCCGGCCAGAGCAGCGGTGATGATGGCCATGGAATAGGACCCCACAAAATGTTCTATTTTGCGGGGACCCGTAGGGATTGAACTGCTCAGGGCGGCAGAGCCGCCCTTCCGCCAAGGTTTTGTCCTGGGGACAAAACGCTTGTACGGCGCTTCAACGCCGCCCCATCGTCGTCGCAAAGTCCGCTTGTCTCCGTTTCCGCCTGACGGCGAAAACTGCGCCCGCTCCCTTGCTCCTCCTCTCCCCACCCGACCCGCTGCCGCTGGGCTCGGGTGGGGGCCCCCTTTATTGGGGCCCCGAGGTCTATTCCATGGCCACGGGACCAAAACAAAGCGGGCCCCCAAGGGGGCCCGCCAAGGAAGCTTGTGGTAAACTCTCAGTTTCCGGCCAGAGCAGCAGTAATAATGGCCATGGAATAGACCTCCTGGGCGTTGCAGCCGCGGGACAGGTCGTTGATGGGGGCGTTCAGGCCCAGCAGGATGGGGCCGTAGGCCTCGAAGGAGCCCAGGCGCTGGGCGATCTTGTAGCCGATGTTGCCGGCGTTGATGTCGGGGAAGATGAAGGTGTTGGCGTAGCCGGCTACCTTGGAGTCGGGGCACTTGGTCTGAGCCACGCGGGGGGAGACGGCGGCGTCAAACTGCATCTCGCCGTCCACAGGCACGTCGGGCATGGCGGCCTTGGTCTTCTCGCAGGCGTTGCGCATCTTGTCCACGTCCTCGCCCTTGCCGGAGCCGAAGGTGGAGTAGCTGAGGAAGGCCACCTTGGGGTCCACGCCGAAGATCTTGGCGCACTTGGCGGTCTCCACGGCGATCTCCACCAGCTCGTCCTCATTGGGCTTGATGTTGATGGCGCAGTCGCCCATGGCCAGCACGTCGTTGTCACCGGTGGCGGAGGGGCGGACCAGGATGAAGCAGGAGGAGACGATCTTGTTGCCGGGCTTGGTCTTCACCAGCTGCAGGGCGGGGCGGACGGTGTCGGCGGTGGAGTAGGTGGCGCCGCCCAGCAGGGCGTCGGCCTCACCCATGGCCACCAGCATGGTGCCGAAGTAGTTGCTCTTCTTCAGGGCGGCCCGGACCTCGTCCTCGGTCATCTTGCCCTTGCGCAGCTCCACCATCTTGGCCACCATGGCCTCCATGTTCTCGTACTTCTCCGGGTCGATGATGACGGCGCCCCGGATGTTGAAGCCGGCGTCCTCGGCGGCGGCGCGGACCTCGTCCTCATTTCCCAGCAGGATGGGGGTCAGGAACGTACCGGACAGCAGGCGGGCGGAGGCCTCCAGAATGCGGGGGTCGGTGCCCTCGGTAAAGACGATCTTACGGGGATGCTCTTTCAGAATGCTGATCAGTTTCTTGAACATTGTGAACCATTCCTTCCAGACAAAACTTGAAAGCGGGAAAACACCTGTTTTCAGGGTCTATGGTAGCATTTTCCGACGCAAAATGCAAGGGAAACTGCCCTTCCATTTTGCGATAATTTCAATCGATTTATGCAAAAATTTTGCAGAAAAAAGAAATATGCTCTTTACGACAGGTATACCATCGTTTATACTATACCAAGTGTATTGATTTTCGTTTGAGGTGAGAAATTTGAACGCAGAATTTTCCCGCACCCTGTCCCTTCTGCGGCAGGAAAAAGGGGTCAGCCAGCGCACCGCCGCTGGAGTTCTGGGGATCTCCCAGGCCCTGCTGTCCCACTACGAAAACGGCATCCGGGAGCCGGGCCTGACCTTCGTGGTCAAGGCCTGCGACTACTACGGGGTGTCCGCCGATTACCTGCTGGGCCGGACCCTCACCCGGGACGGCACCACCATCGGCACTGAGGAGCTCTATGACATCAGCGACGAGAAGGACAACTCCATGCGGGGGTCGGTGCTGGCCCTGCTGTCCAAGAAGCTGCTGGTGAACTCGGTGGGCATGCTCTTTGATCTGCTGGGCAAGACGGGCAGCCGGGAGGCCATCCGGGCCGCATCCAACTATCTGTCCACCGCCCTCTATAAAGTCTACCGGCATCTGTACCACGCCAACCCGGAGAACAATCCGGACTTCTTCTCCGTCTCCCAGCGGCACTTTATGGCCGGCCTGGCCGACGCTGACATGCACCTGAGCGAGGTGGAGCTCTCCGACGCCCTGGCCGCCCACGCCAAGGCCAAGGGGAAGATGCCCGAGATGGACCACGCAGCCCTGGCCCGGGACTACCCCGTCCTGTACCAGTCCATGCTTCAGCTTATCCACAACTCCGGGGAGCGGATCAACCAGAGCTTTGCCGCCCGGGAGGGGCAGGGGAAGAAATAGTCTTTTTCCTGCATCCTT
>CASFKT010000255.1 GCA_949295195.1 uncultured bacterium
CAGATTCTCCCGGACGATGCCCCGGTTCCGCTCCAGCAGCTTGTCCGCGTGCTTCAGGGCCAGGGCGGCCACCGCCTCGTCCAGCATGCCGCAGCTGATGAGATCGTAGTCCCGATGGATGCGGCACTCCTCCAGCACGTGCTCGTCCCTGGAGGCGATCCAGCCCAGCCGCACCCCCGCCAGGGAGAACACCTTGGACATGCTGCTCACGCTGATGCCCTTCTCGTACAGGTCCACGATGGAGGGGCAGTAGCCCTCCTCCTGAGTCAGGTGGCGGTACACCTCGTCGCACAGGATGTAGGCGCCGTGCCGCCGGGCGATGGCGATGATCTCCTCCAGCAGCTTCTCCGGCATGAGGGCCCCGGTGGGGTTGTTGGGGTTGTTGAGGCAGATGAGCTTCACGCCTCCCTCCGCCAGCCGGGCGAGCTCCTTGGGGTCGGGCAGATAGCCGCTCTCCCGGGTCAGATGCAGCAGCTCCACCTGAGCCCCCAGGGAGGCGGGGATGGAGTAGAGCTGCTGATAGGTGGGCAGGACGGAGATCACCTTGTCTCCGGGCTCCACCAGGGAGTAGAACAGGTGGTGGTTGGCCCCCGTCGCCCCGTGGGTGGGGATCACCTGCTCGGGCTTCACATCCCGGTACAGCTTGCAGATGCCCTCCTTGAAGGCGGGCAGGCCGAAGATGTCCCCGTAGGTGAGCCGCCGGGCACACAGCTCCTCCAGGAAGGCCCCCTTGTCCTCCCCGGTGAGGGCGAACAGCTCGTCCAGGGACACCGAGTCCACACAGGTCTCGGCGATGTTATATCTGGCCCCCACCTCGTACTCGTTCATCCACTCTTCTACCAAAAACGGCTTGATGTTCATAAAACTGCTCCTTCACAAAATTTGACTTATGGGACCTTTGCAGGGGCGGATATCATCCGCCCGTTTTTGGGAATTTCGCCCCCTTCATGCGGGCGGCTGATAGCCGCCCCTACCTGGAGCATCTCCCGTAGCGGCGGGCGTCCCCACCCGCCCGCGGGCCGATGGGGACATCGGCCCCTACAAGAATTCCGTCCCCTGCCGGCTCAGGCTTTCTCCCTTTTCGTAGGAGCGGCACGCCGTCCGCTCTGGGAGCCATCCCTTTTGCAGGGGCGCACAGTGTGCGCCCGCCACAGGAGATCACGGCAACAGCTCCGCCAGCTTGGCCAGACGGTCCAGGGCCTCCTGCAGGGTCTCCTCGCTGCGGGCAAAGTGCAAACGGATCAGGTGGTTCACCGGCTCCCGGAAGAAGCTGGAGCCGGGCACCGCCGCCACCCCGATCTCCCGGATCATCCACTCGCAGAACTCCATGTCGCTCCAGCCCTTGAACTGCTTCAGGGCCAGGAAGTCGGAGATGTCCAGCAGCACGAAGTAGGTCCCCTGGGGGCGGTTGTGCTTCAGGCCCAGCCGCTCCAGGCCGTCGCAGAAGAAGTCCCGCTTGCGGGTGTACATGGCGTTGAGCTCCCGGTAGTAGGATTCCGGGAAGCGCACCCCCACGCAGGCCGCCTCCTGGAGGGGGGCGGGGGCCCCCACGGTGAGGAAGTCGTGGACCTTTTTGGCGTTTTCCACCACCTCCGCCGGGCCGATGAGCCAGCCCAGCCGCCAGCCGGTGATGGAGTAGGTTTTCGAGAGGGAGTTGCAGGTGATGGTCCGCTCATACATTCCGGGCAGGGAGGCCATGCGCACGTGCTCATAGGGGGCAAAGACGATGTGTTCGTACACCTCGTCGGTGATGACGAAGGCGTCGTACTTCCGGGCCAGCTCCCCGATGAAGGTCAGCTCCTCCCGGGTAAACACCTTCCCCGTGGGGTTGGAGGGGTTGCAGACGATGATGGCCTTGGCCCCCTGGCGGAAGGCGTCCTCCAGGGCGGCGCGGTCGAAGTCGAACTCCGGCGGCACCAGGGGGATGTAGATGGGGTCGGCCCCCGAGAGGATGGCGTCCGCCCCGTAGTTCTCATAGAAGGGACTGAACACAATGACCTTATCTCCGGGGTTGCACACGGTCATCATGGCGGACATCATGGCCTCGGTGCCGCCGCAGGTGACCAGCACCTCGCGGCTGGGGTCCACAATGCGGCCGATGGCACGCCCGTGCTTGTTCGCCAGGGCCTCCCGGAGATTCTGGGCGCCGAAGGTGATGGAGTACTGGTGGGGACCCTCATAGGCCACCTGGGCCAGGCGGTCCAGCATGGGTTTCGGGGGATCGAAGTCGGGGTAGCCCTGGGACAGGTTGATGGCTCCGTACTGTTCGCTGATCCGGGTCATCCGCCGGATCACGGAGTCGGTAAACAGCTGTACCCGCTGACTGAGCTGGGGCATGGGATGCGCCTCCTTAAAAATCTGATATGTCTGGAAACTCCGCTGAATCCTCCGAATAAAAACAAAAGGCATTCCAAAAATTGACCTTATAGCGCGGAGACCCGCGCCGTACCTACGGCCAATTTCTGAATGCCCTCACGATCGTCTCTATCCGGTGATAGAGGATCAGCAATATTTTTTCTTATTATAGCAGGCCTCCTCCGCCCTGTCAAATTATTTTCGGGGCCCCCTCCGATTTTGCATTCCCCGCTTTGGTTTTACCAAGTTTTTACCTCCCGCCGGTGGATGGTTTTACATCCCATCCGTAAAATAAAGCCGTCTGAACCAGACGAGGAAATTGTTATGGAGGGAAAACATCACATGAAACGTATGATCGCCGCGACCCTGACCCGCCCTGGCGGGCTGCGCCGCCAATGCCGCCGCGCCCACCGACGACCAGAACGCCGTGGCCGCCACTACCATGTCCAACGAGACCGGAAAGACCCCCAAGTACGTCTTCCTGTTCATCGGCGACGGCATGAGCTATCCCCAGATTCAGTCCACGTCCGACTATCTGGGCGCCCTGAACGATGAAGACTACTGGCAGGCCCAGCCCAGCCTGGACGACAACCAGGGCGCCATCCTGGACGGCCCGGAGTACCTGAACTTCATGAACTTTGAGGGCGTGGGCACCGCCGTCACCTTCGACTCCAACTCCTTCGCCCCCGACTCCGCCTCCACCGCCACGTCCATCGCCACCGGACACAAGACCTACTCCGGCTCCATCAACGTGGACGAGACCGGCACCGTGGAGTACGAGACCATCGCCGAGCAGCTGAAGGCCCAGAAGGGCTATGAGATCGGCGTGATCACCTCGGTCAACCTGAACCACGCCACCCCCGCCGCCTTCTACGCCCACCAGGCCAGCCGCAGCAGCTACTATGAGATCGGCCTGGAGATGGTGGAATCCGGCTTCGACTACTTCGCCGGCGGCGGCCTGCTGGACCCCACCGGCAGTGAGGGCGACCAGACCGACCTGTACCAGCTGGCCCAGGAGGCCGGCTACACCGTGGCCCGCACCTACGCCGAGGCCGAGGCTGTCAATGCCGGCACCGACAAGGCCATCATCATTGAGGAGAACCTGGCCGACTCCGATGCCATCCCCTATGAGATCGACCGCACCGACGACATGTGGTCCCTGGCCGACTATGTGGAGAAAGGCATCGAGGTGCTGGACAACGACACCGGCTTCTTCATGATGTGCGAGGGCGGCAAGATCGACTGGGCCTGCCACGCCAACGACGCCGGCTCCTCCATCCACGACACCCAGGCTCTGGCCGACGCGGTGCAGGTGGCCATCGACTTCGCCGCGGAGCACCCCGACGAGACGCTGATCCTGGTCACCGGCGACCACGAGACCGGCGGCCTGACCATCGGCTTCGCCGGCACCGACTATGACACCTATCTGGACCTGCTGGAGAACCAGAAGATCTCCTACGCCAAGTTTGACAGCGACTATGTGGCCTCCTACAAGGAGAACAAGACCCCCTTTGAGGATGTGCTCAAGGACATCGAGGAGCTCTTCGGCCTGAAGGCCCAGGGCGATGCCAACGACAAGCTGGTGCTCACCGAGTACGAGATGGAGCAGCTGCGCGCCGCCTATGAGAAGAGCGTCAACGGCACCGCCGCCAGCCAGTACGAGCAGGAGGAGTATGTGCTCTACGGCACCTACGAGCCCCTGAGCGTCACCATC
>CASFKT010000256.1 GCA_949295195.1 uncultured bacterium
AAGTCGAAGCCCCACACGCTGTCCAGCAGGGCCTCCCGGGAGAGGACCCGGCCCTTGTTCTCCAGCAGGTGGTGGAGCAGGTCGAACTCCTTCTTGGTGAGCTCCACCCCCTGGCCCTTGACGGTGACCGAGTGCTTGTCCACGTCCATCTCCAGGGGGCCGGCCGAGAGAACCGCGCCGGCCCGGGCGCTGGAGCGCTTGCGCAGGGCGGCCCGGATGCGGGCCAGCAGCTCCTCGATGGCGAAGGGCTTGGTGATATAGTCGTCCGCCCCGGAGTCCAGACCGGACACCTTGTCGATGACGCTGTCCCGGGCGGTGAGCATGATCACCGGCATGTCGCTCTCCCGCCGCAGGCGGCGGAGCACCTCCATCCCCGACAGCTGGGGCAGCATGATGTCCAGCAGCACCAGGTCGTACTTCCCGGACAGGGCCTCCTCCAGGCCGCTGCGGCCGTCAAAGGCCTTGGTCACCTCATAGCCCTCATAGCGCAGCTCCATCTCCACCATGCGGGCCAGCTTTTCCTCATCCTCCACCAGAAGGATCTTCTCTGCCATTTCCATCTTCTCCTTGCGGCGGCCGCCCGGCGGGCGGCGCACCCGTTGATTTCCCAGCCCGGCGGGCGGGAACAATACAAAGTGTTATTTCTTGCGGTTATTATACTTTTCATGCTGGTTTTTCAGCTCGTCCATCACCTGGCGGCCCACGTCGGCCGCCGTGCTGGCCGCCGAGTCCATCATGCCGTTGATGGTGTCGTTCTCCAGGTCCGGCCCGGCGATCTGATACCGGAAACCCAGAAACAGGCCCAGGATCAGCAGGGGAATGGCGATCCAGGGCAGACAGAACACCAGGATCAGCAAAATCAGCATGGGAACGGCGGTGATGGGCTGCCCCTTGCGCCAGATCTCCAGCTCGTTGTCCAGCAGGATGCGCCGCAGCCAGCGGAGCAGATGGCGCACGCCCCGGCGCTTGTGTTTTTTCTGCTTGGACTCGGGCTTCACCTGGAGGACCGGCAGCTCCTGGGGCGGGGGAGGGGGGGCCTCATTCTTGGTGGAGTAGTAGGCGTCCTCCGGCCGGGGGATGACCCCCTGCTCCTCCAGATAGATCAAAGCGTCCAGCAGATTGCCGCCGCTGTATTCCAGAGCCGCCTTGGCCTGGCCGTAGGACACGTCGGCCTTTTCCCGCAGGCGCTCCACTTGTTCCAATGTAATTTCCATGGGATTGCTCCTTTCCCTTGGGGTGGATGACGGCCCTGGGCCGTTTCATCGTCTCTCAGTATACCGCGGCGGTCTTAAAGGGTACTTTTCTCTTTCTTAAAATCCGATTAAATGCACCTTTTTCCGAAAAAGGGACGCTTGCCCAACTGATTATACTATGTTATAATCCCGATAGCAACCCAGGAACCAGTGCGGGAGAGCGTCCCGCCCGCAGCGGCGGGCGGGATTTTTCAGCTGGGCAGCCTGTGAGGAGGATACCATGGAGGAGCGGAACATCGCCTTAAAACTGATGTATAACGGGACGGCCTACCACGGCTGGCAGGTGCAGAAAAACGCAGTCACGGTGGCGGAGACTTTGGAGAAGGCCCTCTCCACCGTGGTGTGCCACCCGGTGAAGTGCACCGGGGCGGGGCGCACCGACGCCGGGGTCCACGCCGAGGTCTATGTGGCCAACTTCCGTACCACCTCCACCATCCCCTGCGACCGGATTCCCCTGGCGGTGAACACCCGCCTGCCCCGGGATATCGTGGTGGTGAAGGCCACCCAGGTGCCCATGAGCTTCAACGCCATCGGCTCCTGCCAGCGAAAGGAGTACACCTACCGCATCTACAACTCCCGCCTGGGCAACCCCTTCTATGTGGACCGGGCCTGGTTCTACCCCAAGCATCTGGACGAGGCGGTGATGCAGCGGGCGGCGGACCAGTTCGTGGGCACCCACGACTTCCGGGCGGTGCGCTCGGTGGGGACTGAGACCCGCACCACGGTGCGCACCGTCCACTACTTCCAGGTGTCCCGGGCCGGGGAGCTGATCGAGTGCCGGGTGTGCGCCGACGGCTTCCTCTACAACATGGTCCGGGCCATGACGGGCACCATTGTCTACGCTGCCGAGGGCAAGCTGTCCCCGGAGGACATCCCGGCCATCCTGGCCTCGGGCAACCGGACCCTGGCCGGCCCCACCGTGCCGCCGGGGGGGCTCTATATGACCAAGCTGTGGTATGAGGAGGACGTGCTGTAAGGGGCGGCGCGGGAGACCTCACCCGCAGAGCAAAATGCCCGGCGCAAAGTTTCCAACCATCCTGACGCATCAAACAGATGCCGAATGCAACGATAAGGAACAGGCCCATGAAAGAACAACAGGAATCAAAACCGAAAAAACCGAATATCCTAGTTCGTCTGGTCGCTCTGCTGGTGACGGCGGCGCTGCTGCTGGGCGCCCTGGTCCTGGTGGTCTACCGGGACCAGCTGAATCTGGACGCGCTGGCCCGGTGGTTTGAGTACCGGAACCTGGAGACCAGCGAGAGCGGCGAGGCTGCTCCCTTCTCCCACGCCGGGGGCAGGCAGGCCAACTTTGCATACCTGGACAGCGGGGTGCTTCTGGCCTCGGATACCGGTGCCCGTTACTACTCCTTCTCCGGGGAGCTGTACGCCGAGGAGGTGCGGAATCTGGAGCAGCCGGTGCTCACCCACTCCAGCGGATACGGCGTGGTCTACGACGCGTGTTCAGCGGGGTGGAGGAGGCCTTCCACCTGACCCTGGACAGCGGGGAGCTGCTCTCCACCCGGGTGAACGACTCGGGCTGGCTGGCGGTCACCTCCCACGGCGGGGGCTGGCGCGGCCTGGTCACGGTGTACGACAGCTCCTACAACACGGAAGAGCCCCCCATCCAGATCCGGCTGTCCACCACCTTTGTTGTGGACGCCGCCGTCTCCCCCGACTGTCAGACCGTGGCAGTTGTCACCATGGGACAGGAGGGCGGCGCCTTCCAGAGCCAGGTCCGTTTTTATCCGGTGGACTCCCAGGAGCCCTCCGCGGTGCTCTCTCTGGGCAACACGGTGGTGCTGGACCTGGACTATGAGGAGGGACTGCTGTGGGTGCTGGGGGAGGACCAGGTCTCCGCCATTCAGGAGGACGGGACGGCGTCCGGCGTCTATACCCTGGGCCGGAATTACCTGAAGGGGTGCAGCTTCGGCGGGGACGGATACGCCCTCCTGCTGCTGGGCCGCTATCAGGCCGGCTCGGCGGAGCAGGCGGTGATCGTGGGGCCGGACGGAACGGAACTGGCGTCCCTGGACCTCACGGCCAACGTGCTGGACTTTGACGCCGCCGGCCGCTATGTGTCCCTGCTCACCGGGGACCAGCTGGATATTTACACCTCGGATTTCACTCCATATAGTAGTTTGGACCAGACGCAAAACGCGCGGTATATCTCTCTGACCGATTCCGGAGCGGCCCTGCTGGCCAACTCCCAGCAGGCCTGGCTGTATCTGCCGTCTTAAAAACCAGCGATCCGCAGAAGAGGAGTATTTCATGGGATTTTTCATCTTTGATCTGATTGTTTTGATTGTACTGATCCTGGCGGTGGTCCAGGGCTATCGAAAGGGCTTTGTCCTTACGCTGTGCGGCTTTTTGGCCGTTTTTGTGGCGTTTATCGGAGCGAGCATTCTCTCTGACGCCCTGGCCGGACCGGTGAGCCAGGCCATCACCCCCGCCATCGAGAGCGGCATCCAGGACACCGTGGGCAGCTACTACCAGTATACGCCCCCGGTTGAGGACAGCGGGGACAGCAGCACGCCGGGAGACGCCTTCTTTGACGAGCTTCCCCTGGAGGATGTGCTGGCAGCCCTCCAGGACTCCTCGCTCTACCGCAGCCTCACCCAGAATTTCCAGCAGGCGGTGGAGGACGGCGTGGAGACCGTCACCGCCAACGCCGTCCGGGCACTGGCGGAGTATGTGGCGGTGCAGCTGACCCGGACGGTGCTGTTTCTCCTGTGCTTTGTGCTGATTCTGGCGGGGTGGTTTGTGCTCAGCCACGCCCTGAACCTGGCCTTCAAGCTGCCGGTGCTGTCCACCCTGAACCAGTGGAGCGGGGCGGCCGTTGGGCTGGTGAAGGGCGGCGTGCTGCTGTTTATCGCCTGCTGGCTGTTTCAGGGACTGATCCCCCAGGAGGCGGTGGACCAGTCCATCCTGCTCCGTTTCTTCTGCACCACCAATCCGTTTCTGTTAATTGCCTCCATTTTTTAAAAGATTCATAACCAGTTCACAATTATGGTGTATGGTTTCCCACGAGACGAAGTTTTCTCCGGAAAGGAGTGGTATGTATGCAGCCGACTATGTGCAGCCGCTGTCACAAGAATGTGGCGGTGATCTTTATTACCAAGCTGGAGGGCGGCGAGACCAAGAACGAAGGTCTCTGTCTCAAGTGCGCCCGGGAGCTTGGCATCAAGCCCATTGATGATATGATGAAGAAAATGGGCATCTCCGACGAGGACCTGGA
>CASFKT010000257.1 GCA_949295195.1 uncultured bacterium
CTCCTTTTTCGTCTGAAACAGTAGAAATGGAGGTGCTGTTATGTTCAAAAAAGCGTTTGGATGCGCTGTCTTGGCAGCGGCCGCTGCGGCTTATGTGTGGTTTCTGTCCCGGCCGCCGGAGCCCTTTGATCCGGCGGAGCTGACGCCGGCGGAACCGCTGCTGGATACCTACCCAGGTCAGGTCTCTCTCTTCTGTCAGCCCGTCCGTTCCTCTACCGCTCTTTCCCTCACCTTTGAAAACCATACGGACCGGATCTTTTACCACGGCGATCCCCCGGATTATGAGCGTCTGGATGTAGAACTGGAGGGACACTGGTACACGGTCCCCGTCAAGCCCTACGGCACAGCCGGCGTGGGAACGGAGACTGGCCCCGGCGAAACTTTCACCTATGAACCTCTTCTGGAGGCAGGATACGGAGATCTGCCCGACGGCCGCTATCGTATCTGTTTTGGCATCTGGGATGTGACCTCCCGGGGAGACGCTCCTCTCGGGGAGCTGGATGGAATCATTTCCGTCTGCTTTACGGTAGAACAGGGCAAATTCGCCGCTGACCCTGGCTGAGGGACGAAAAAACCACACCCTCCGGTGTGGTTCTCAGGTGGTATTTATGCTCACCGCTCGCTGGCGGATACTTCCTTGCACTCGTAGATCAGGTCCTCCAGATCGGCGGCGGCATCCCAGTGAAGCTCCATATTGTTCACCTCCTTTGTTTTTCTTTAGTATAATCGCTTCCGTTTCACCCAACAAGAAGCCTGGAGTAAAACGCAGGTAAAATTTTTAAGAAAGGGTGCTCTTATGTCTCATCAGACTGTTATCGTGCTGGACTTCGGCGGACAGTACAACCAGCTCATTGCCCGCCGGGTGCGGGAGTGCAGCGTGTACTGCGAAGTCAAGCCCTACACCACTCCCCTCTCTGAGTTGAAGGCCATGAATCCCATCGGCATCATCTTCACCGGCGGCCCCAACAGCGTGTATCTGGACACCTCTCCCAAGGTGGACCCGGAGATCTTCACCTGGGGCGTGCCCATTCTGGGCATCTGCTACGGCTGCCAGCTGATGGCCCACCTGCTGGGGGGCCAGGTCACCGAGGCCCAGGACGACTCCGCCCGGGAGTACGGCAAGACCCAGACCTACTACGACACCACCTGCAAGCTGTTCCGGGGCCTGCCCGAGCAGGGCATCTCCTGGATGAGCCACGGGGACTACATGGCCAAGGTGCCCGAGGGCTTCGCCCTCACCGCCCACTCCGACGCCTGCCCCAACGTGGCCATCGCCGACGAGGCCCGGGGCTTCTACGGTGTGCAGTACCACCCCGAGGTCAACCACACCGAGAACGGCATCGCCATGATCCGCAACTTCCTCTATGAGGTGTGCCTCGCCAAGGGCGACTGGACCATGGAGGACTACTGCAAGACCGCCATCCAGCAGGTCCGGGAGAAGGTGGGCTCCGGCAAGGTACTCCTGGCTCTGTCCGGCGGTGTGGACTCCTCCGTGGTGGCCGCCCTGCTGGCCGAGGCGGTGGGCAAGCAGCTCACCTGCGTCTTTGTGGACCACGGCCTCATGCGGAAAAACGAGGGGGACGAGGTGGAGGCCGCCTTCGACAAGTGGGACATCAACTTCGTCCGGGTGGACGCGGAGCAGCGCTTCCTGGGCAAGCTGGCCGGTGTCTCCGAGCCCGAGCGCAAGCGGAAGATCATCGGCGAGGAGTTCATCCGGGTCTTTGAGGAGGAGGCCAAGAAGATCGGCACTGTGGACTTCCTGGCCCAGGGCACCATCTACCCCGACGTGATCGAGTCTGGCACCGGCGACGCCGCCGTCATCAAGAGCCACCACAACGTGGGCGGCCTGCCCGACTACGTGGACTTCAAGGAGATCATCGAGCCCCTGCGCCTGCTGTTCAAGGATGAGGTCCGGCAGTTGGGCCGGGAGCTGGGTCTGCCCGAGTATCTGGTGTCCCGCCAGCCCTTCCCCGGTCCCGGCCTGGCCATCCGCATCATTGGGGAGATCACCAAGGAGAAGGCCGACCTGCTCCGGGAGGCCGACTTCATCTTCCGGGATGAGATCGCCAAGGCCGGCGAGGACAAGAACCTGAACCAGTACTTCGCCGTCCTCACCAACACCCGCTCCGTGGGCGTCATGGGCGACGGGCGTACCTATGACTACACCCTGGCCCTCCGCGCCGTCACCACCAGCGACTTTATGACCGCCGACTGGGCGAGAATCCCCTACGACGTGCTGGACCGCATCAGCGTGCGTATCGTCAACGAGGTGCAGGGCATCAACCGCATCTGCTATGATATCACGAGCAAGCCGCCCGCCACGATTGAGTGGGAATAAGCAAAAAGTGGATATGAGGGCCCGCAAACCCTTGAAAACACTGACTTTTTGATTTTCAAAATCCCCATTTGATAGCAGATTGATAGCACTCGTCAAATCCCGATTTATTGAGTTTGAAACAAAAAATCGGGTGGCTTGCGAGTAGCCTAAAAATCCTTATCTTTTTATTCATAAGTAAAAGGTCTAACTGATTTTTGCTAATCAGTTAGACCTTTTTTATTTTGCTCTCATTTATCTGAATTTTCTGATTTTACGCAACAAACGGCCTCTGCCGTGGCCTACAAGTGAGAGGGTCAGATCAGACCCTCCGGCGGTACCTTGGCGCGGATCTGGCTGCTGTCGTACTCCGGGTAGTGGTAACGCCAGCGGTAGTGGTAACGCCAGCCGTCATAGTCCTCCTGGGAAATCTCTCCGGTCTCCAGCTTGGCGGCCTGTTCCCGCCAGGCCCAGAGCATCTCGTGCAGCCGGGCAGCATCTTTGTTTTTACGGAAATCTACCTGCAAGGCAAGCTCACCATCTTGCTCCGTGATCTTCAAACCGTAGTTGTCCTCCAGGGTAAACAGGGTGTGCATGAGCCCCACATAGGAGTCTATATCCGGGACGGAGAGTGCATGGGGCGAGACATCCAGTACCTGCGCCAGGGCAGCAGTCAGGTCCGCCTTGGGGGTTCTTGATCCTGTTTCGTACTGTGCCAAGCGCACATCGGCAGACTTCTCCGGGAAGCCCAGCGCCATACCAAGATATTTCTGTGTCATCCCCCGTAGGAGACGGAAAAAGTGAATCCGTTCGCCAATCGCCATACATCCAGCTCCCATCTATGGTTGTTCTTATATGCAACATAGCATATTTGCTTAGTTTTGTCAAGATAATCTAAGCAAATTTATTTAATAACATTTCTTTTAAAAGGCTTGAACTAAGCTTATATGTATAGTATTATAAGGATACTAAGCAAATAAGCTTAGATAGCATAGCGCATCAAATGAGCCGCCAGATTTTTGGTTGCAAAACGGAGAAAAAGTGGCGGACATAAGTAAGGAGGCATTTATGAAACACAACACTTTTAGGCAGCAGTCACCAACGACTAAGAAAGGAAGGTATTTATCATGGCAAACCAGATTTTTATGCGCGTCAATGAAGTGGCCGAGGAGCTGGGGGTATCCGTGCCCTACGCCTACAAGCTCATCCGGCAGATGAACGAGGAACTGGCGAAAACCGGCTG
>CASFKT010000258.1 GCA_949295195.1 uncultured bacterium
CTGAACTCCTGCTCCGGCGTCATCAAGGAGAAGGTGGACGACCTGTACGCCGCCACCATCTCCAAGGCGGACCGGGACGAGCTGTGCACCCTCATCTACTACCCGGAGGACAAGCTGGAGCAGCTCCACGAAACATATGAGGATATGGACGAGTGGTACCGCATCACCCTCCACCGCCTCATTGAGATCTGCCGGTGGGTGTCCTCCAAGTACACCCGGTCCAAGGTGCGCAAGGCCCTCCCCAAGGACTACGCCTACATCATCGACGAGCTGCTCCACACCCACTACGACGAGACGGACAAGCGGGACTACTACGAGAACATCATCTCCACCATCATCGACCTGGGCCAGGCCGACCGGTTCATCGAGGCGGTGTCCGCCGTCATCAAGCGTATGGCGGTGGACCACATGCACATCGTGGGGGACATCTTCGACCGGGGCCCCCGGGCGGACGTCATCATGGACTCCCTGCTGGACTACCACAGCGTGGACATCCAGTGGGGCAACCACGACATTCTGTGGATGGGGGCGGCCTCCGGCTCCCGCACCCTGGTGGCCACCGTGCTGGCCAACTCCATCCACTACAACAACCTGGAGGTCATCGAGACGGGCTACGGCATCTCCCTGCGCCCCCTGTCCGTCTTTGCCAACGAGGTCTACAGGGACTGCGACGTCCACCGCTTCGCCGTGAAGCTCACCGGCCCCGACGCCGACCAGTACAGCGAGAAGGATAAGCTGCTCTCCGCCCGGATGCACAAGGCCATCACCATCATCCTCTTCAAGCTGGAGGGGCAGAAGCTGCTGCGCCACCCGGAGTACGGCATGGCCGACCGGCTGCTGCTGGACAAGATCGACTATGACAATCAGTGCATCACCATCGACGGGGTGACCTACCCCCTGGAGGACACCGACTTCCCCACCGTGGACCCCAAGGACCCCTACGCCCTCACCCCGGAGGAGAACAGTGTCATCGACCAGCTCACCGACTCCTTCCAGCGCAGTGAGAAGCTCCAGAAGCACGTGCGCTTCCTGTACTCCAAGGGGAGTATTTATAAGGTATTCAACGGCAACCTGCTGTTCCACGGCTGCATCCCCATGACCGAGGACGGGCAGCTGCTCACCTTCACCCTGGGGGGGAAGGAGCGGAAGGGCAAGGAGTTCTTCGACTATGTGGACACCGCCGCCCGGCAGGCCTACTACTTGAAGCCCGGCTCCGATGAGCGCAGGCTGGGGATGGACCTGCTGTGGTTTTTGTGGGCGGGGCGGAACAGCCCCATTTTCGGCCGGGACCGGATGACCACTTTCGAGCGGCGGCTCATCAAGGACGAGTCCGCCTGGACCGAGCCCAAGAACGCCTACTACACCCACTACCAGGACCCCGCCGTGTGCGACATGCTCCTCAAGGAGTTCGGCCTGGAGGGACCCCACTGCCACATCATCAACGGCCACATCCCGGTGAAGTCCAAGAAGGGGGAGAGCCCCATCAAGGGGGGCGGCAAGCTGCTGGTCATCGACGGCGGCTTCTGCCGGGCCTATCAGCCCACCACCGGCATCGCCGGGTACACCCTCATCTACAACTCCTGGGTCATGCGCATCGTCTCCCACCAGCCCTTCTGCGGCCGGAAGGAGGCCATTGAGGAGAACAAGGACATCGCCAACAGCTCCCAGGTGTTCGAGCGGATGGAGAGCCGCCTGAAAATTGCCCAGACGGACATCGGCCGGAAGCTCCAGGCCCAGTCCGACGACCTGCGGAACCTGGTGGAGGCCTTCAAGGCCGGCGCGGTGCTGGAGGACCACAGAGAATAACGGAAAAAAGTGCGGGCCTGCGGCCCGCACTTTTAGCTTGTCGAAAAAACTCTATTAAGAGGAATCCGCCCGAGTTATGGCGGGGGAGCTCGAGGGGGCGGCAGCCCGCCTCGAGTGGGATCGAATGCCCCGAACGCCTTGCACGGCAAGGTGTTCGGCGAGGGCAGCGAGGACTTTTGCGCCGCACAGCGGCGCAAAAGTAACGGCATTTTAAAAAACCGGGAACCATTTCTCTCTCAAACCCATCTATATAGTGTCCGGACAAATGAGAGGAGGCGGTGGACGATGAAGGAAGACCATGGGGAGCGGCAGGAATTTGCCGTCCTGGTCCAGGCCCACAGCCGCGCCCTGTTTCGGGCGGCCCGGGCGCTTTTGGACAGCGACGCGGCCGCCGAGGACGCGGTGGGGGAGGCCGTCCTGCTGGCCTGGCAGGCCTTTCCCAGGCTTCGGCGGCGGGAGTCGGCCCGGGCCTGGCTGCTGAAAATCACGGTGAACTGCGCCTATGACCAGCGCCGCCGGACGCGGCCCACTGTCCCGCTGGAGGAGGCGGCCTGTGCCGCCGCCCCCGTCCAGGAGCCCCTGGGGCTGTGGGAGCTGGTCCAGGCCCTGCCGGAGGAGCAGCGCCTGGCGGTGACGCTCTACTACTACGACGGCCTGTCGGTGGGGGAGATCGCCCAGGTGCTGGGGGCGCCCCAGGGGACCGTCAAATCCCGCCTGTCCCGGGGCCGGGACAAGCTGCGGGAGCGTTTGCGAGAGGAGGGTATCTATGAGCTTTGATCCATGGGACCGGGAGCTGCGGGAGCGGGCCCAGAGGGAGGACTGCCCCATCCCGGAGGGATTTTCGGCGCGCTTGGA
>CASFKT010000259.1 GCA_949295195.1 uncultured bacterium
GCCATCCAGGCCAACATCCTGGCCATCACTTCTTTTGCCCTGAACCGGGTATACACCGAGTTCTATCCCAGCCGGGGCTATGACTTTCAGATCACCTCCTCCACCGCCTACGACCAGAAGTTCATCCGGGACCGGAACATCTTTGAGAACATCAGCCGGACCGTGGATGAGATGTTCACCGACTACATCCGCAGAGAGGGCTTTGTGGAGCCCCTGGCCGCCAAATTCTGCAACGGCACCACCTCCACCTGCGCCGGGCTCTCCCAGTGGGGCAGCCAGGAGCTGGCCCAGCAGGGATACGGCCCCATGGAGATCCTGCGCTACTACTACGGGGACGACATCGAGCTGGTGGAGGACGCGCCGGTCCAGTCCCTGGGCCAGTCCTATCCCGGCTATCCCCTGCGGCTGGGCTCCACCGGGCCGGATGTGGTGACCATGAAGACCATGCTCAACCGCATCTCCCAGGGCTATCCGGCCATCCCCAAGCTCTGGCCGGTGACCCGGACCTTTGATGAGAAAACCCAGTCGGCGGTGCGCACCTTCCAGTCGGTCTTTGGTCTGACAGCGGACGGGGTGGTGGGTAAAGCCACCTGGTACAAGATGGTCTATCTGTACGTGGGACTCAGCCGCCTGTCCGAGCTGGTGAGCATGGGTCAGCAGTTCCAGGGCTTCTCCTTCCAGTACCCCGGCATTCTCCGCCAGGGGGATCGGGGCGGAGACGTGTCGGTGCTCCAGTACATGCTGGCGCTGGCGGCCGAATTCGACCCCACTCTCACCGATCTGGCCGTTGACGGGGTCTATGGGGCCCGCACAACCCAGGCGGTGCGGGCGTACCAGCAGAGCCGCGGTCTTCAGGTGGACGGGGTGGTGGGTGAGGAGACCTGGTACTCCATCTACGGGGACTTCACCGGCATCGAGCGGGATCTGCGCAACGACAACATCAACTTCCCCCAGGGGAATGCGGCCCAGGCCATGTCCCAGGAGAGCGCCTCTTACCGCTACGGCGCCTCCAGCCGCCACGGCCAGTTCCCCGGCCAGGACCTGGAGCTGGGGAGCAGCGATCAGAAAGGAGTGAGTCTGGTATGACTACACCGCAGCAGCTGGAGGAGGAGATGCTCTCCAATCCGGTGCGCAGCCTGCAGTATATGCTACGGCGGCTCGCCGGCAAATACGATTTTCTGCCCCAGCTGGCGCTGGACGGGATCTTCGGTGAGCGGACCCTGGAGGCAGTGATGCTCTTCCAGCGGGAGTTTCATCTGCCCGTCACCGGCGTGGTGGACCAGCGGACCTGGGACGCCATCCGGGATGCCTGGATCGATCTGGAGCGGGAGTCCGCACCCCCCCGCACCCTCCGCATCTTTCCGGGGGAGGGCTATCAGGTACAGCCGGGCATGTCCGGCGCCTCCATGATTTTGCCCCAGACCATGTTTCAGCTGCTCCGCCAGCGGCTGGAGGGCATCGCTGAGGGAGACGCCGACGGCGTTCACGGGGACGCCTCGGTTCAGAACACTCTGTGGCTTCAAAACCTGGCCCAGCTGGAGGAGACCGGAGTCATGGACCGGCAGACCTGGGATATGCTCAGCCGGCTGTACGAGCTGTTTATCACAGCGTTTAATAATAGAGTGGGAAGAGACCCTTTTACGCAGAGGAGGAGAACACAATGACAACAGTACGACTGGGCCGCACGGAGTTGGTGGTCGGCAAGCAGAGCTTCGGCTGTCTGCCCATTCAGCGCATCACCAAGGAGGAGGCCGTCGCCCTGCTCCGCCGTGCCTACGACGGGGGCATAAACTACTTCGACACCGCCCGGGCCTACTCAGACAGTGAGGAGAAGGTGGGGGCCGCCTTTGCCGGCATGCGGGACAAAATCGTCATCTCCACCAAGACCGCGGCGGTGGCAGCGGAGGGGATGTGGAAGGACCTGGAGGAGAGCCTGCGCACCCTTCGGACCGATTACATCGACATCTATCAGTTCCACAACCCCGCCTTCTGCCCCAAGCCCGGCGGAGAGGACGGCCTGTACGAGGCCGCCCTGGAGGCCAAGCGCCAGGGGAAGATCCGGCACATCTCCATCACCAACCACCGGCTGGCTGTGGCCCACGAGGCCATCGACTCCGGGCTGTACGACACCCTCCAGTTCCCCCAGGAGCTGGAGCTGGTGGACAAGTGCCGTGCGGCGGACATGGGCTTCATCGCCATGAAGGCCCTGGCCGGCGGCCTCATCCGGGACGGGCTGACAGCGGCCGCCTTCATGGAGACACAGCCCTTCGTGGTCCCCATCTGGGGCGTTCAGTACGGCTGGGAGCTGGATCAGTTCCTGACCTGCGTCAAAAATCCCCCGGAGATGACGGCGGAGTGCCAGGCGGTCATCGACCGGGACCGGAAGGAGCTCTCCGGGGACTTCTGCCGGGGGTGCGGCTACTGCATGCCCTGCCCCGCGGGCATTGAAATCAACAACTGTGCCCGCATGTCCCTCATGCTCCGCCGGGCTCCGGCGGAGGGCTGGCTCACCCCGGAGTGGCAGGAGAAGATGGAGAAAATTCAGTCCTGCCTCCACTGCGGCGCCTGTATGTCCAAGTGCCCCTACGGCCTGAACACGCCCCGCCTGCTGGAGGAGAACTACCGGGACTACCAGCAGGTGCTGGCCCGGCAGGGCTGATCCAAAATTTCAAGTCCGGGAGCCGCCCTGCGGGGCGGCTCCCGCTTTTCCTCTTTCCCGGAAATCTTTACTTCTCCCGTTGGGAATGATACAATACAGATACCGTACAACCCATATTTTCAGGAGGAAATTTCCTTGGTTATTTCTGGATTTCAGGAGCTGAAAACGCAGCTGCGGGAGGCCGCCCCCCAGCCGGCGGTGGTGGCCGCCGCCCACGACGAGCACACCCTGGAGGCCGTGTTCCAGGCCCGGCGGGATGGGCTGATCTCCCCTATTTTGGTGGGGGATGTGGAGCGTATCCGCTCCATCGCCCGCTCCCAGGGGGAAGACGTCCCGCAGGAGGCGCTGGTGCAGGCCGGCGGCGAGGGGGAGTGCGCCCAGCGTTCCGTGGACCTGATCCGCCAGGGCCGGGGCAGGCTGCTCATCAAGGGGATGCTCCAGACCGGCACTCTGCTCCGGGCGGTGGTCCAGCCGGACACGGGCATCCGGGCCTCGGAACTGCTGTCCCACGTGGCCATTTTAGACGTGCCCGCCTACCACAAGCTGATGTTCGTCTCCGACGGGGGCATGGTGATTGCTCCGGACCGGAATCAGAAGCGGGAGATATTACGAAACGTATTGTCTCTGTGCCGCTTTCTGGGGTATGAGCAGCCCAAGGCCGCCATTCTGTGCGCCGCGGAGACAGTGAGCCCCCGCATGCCGGAGACCGAGGACGCCGCCGCCTTGAAAGAGGAGGGCGCCCGGGGGGACTTCGGCCCCTGTCTGGTGGAGGGGCCCATCTCCTTCGACTTGGCCACCGACCGGGCGGCGGCGGAGATCAAGGGCTACCGCAGCCCCGTGGCGGGAGACGCGGACGTCTTCCTGGTCCCCTCCATCGCGGCGGGCAACCTGATGTGCAAGGCCCTCTACGGCATGGCCGGGGGAAAGATGGCCGGCGTGGTGCTGGGGGCCTGCGTCCCCATCACCGTCAACTCCCGCAGCGCCGCCCCGGAGGAGAAGTACGACTCCATCGCCATCGCCGCGGCGATGGCCCAGTCCAATTCGTAATCAGTCTTGTTGTTTTTACTATAAGGAGAACCGATATGTCCTACCGTCTCTTGATTCTGAACCCCGGCTCCACCAGCACCAAGGCCGCCGTCTATGACGACGACCGGCAGGTGGCTATGAAAAGCATTGTCCACACCAACCAGGACCTAGCCCCCTACCCCACCCTGTACGACCAGCTGGACTACCGGGTGGCCCTGGTGCGGGGCTGGCTGGCACAGGAGGGGATCGGCCTGTCCACCCTGTCCGCCGTGGTGGGCCGGGGCGGCATCATCCCCAACATCGTGGCCGGGGGCTATGTGGTGGACGACAACCTGGTGGACTGCCTGCGCAACTACCCGGTGTTCGACCACGCCTCCAACCTGGGCGGGCTCATGGCCCGTGCCTTCGCCCAGCCCCTGAACATCCCTGCGTACATCTATGACGCGGTAACCAGCGACGAGCTGCTCCCCGAGGCCCGGGTCACCGGCTTCAAGGAGGTCACCCGCACCAGTTTCTGCCACGTGCTCAACGCCCGGGCCACCGCCCACAAGTACGCCGAGGCCCTGGGGCGGAAGTATGAGGATATGAACCTAGTGGTGGCCCACCTGGGAGGCGGCATCTCCATCTCCGCCCACAGCCGCGGCCGGATCATCGACTCGGTGTCCGACGACGCCGGCCCCTTCTCCCCCGACCGCTCCGGCAGCCTGAACATGCTGTACGTGGTGGACCTGTGCTACTCGGGCAAGTACACCAAGAAGGAGATGTTGAAAAAGCTCCGGGGCGAGGGCGGCATGTCCGCCCTGCTGGGCACTCACGACTGCCAGGAGATCGAGCGGCGCATCGAGAACGGGGACGAGTGGGCCGCCTTAGTCTACAAGGCCCAGGCCCTCCAGATCGCCAAGGGGGTGGGCATCATGCTGGGCTGCTTCACCGAGCTCATCGACGCCGTCATCCTCACCGGCGGGCTG
>CASFKT010000260.1 GCA_949295195.1 uncultured bacterium
CCCAAAAGACGGGGGCGCTGATCGCCCAGGCCCGGCGGGAGAGGGGGCTGACCCAGAAGGAGCTCTCCCAAGCCCTCCACGTGTCCGCCCAGGCGGTGAGCAAGTGGGAGCGGGGCTTGAATTTCCCGGACCTGTCCCTGCTGGAGCCCCTGGGGGACTGCCTGGGGCTGACGGTGTCCGAGCTGCTGTCGGGACAGCGGGGGGAGGAGCCCAAAGAGGAGCTGCTGCGGGACTCCCTGCGGCTGGCGCCCGCCCAGATGGGGCGGCGGCTGAAGCGCTGGCAGGTGCTGGCCCTGAGCTGTCTGGGCGTGCTGCTGGCTCTGGCCCTGGGGGCCGGATACTGGTACGTGAAATACCACACCCAGCTGCTGCCCCAGCGAGTGACCACCATTGCTCCCTTGGAGCGCTCGGAAGCGGACCAGCTGGCTTTTCAGGCGGCGGGCCTGCCCAGTGTATACCTCTATGAACTGACGGTGGCCGACGGGGTGGAGCATTATCAGGTCCAGATGGACTACTGGACGTCCGAAGGGCTGGTGCGCACCTGGCCGGTGGGAAAGAGCCGGACCGCAGATCTGCCCCGCCGGCAGCAGATGGCGTTTTCCCTGGATGCCCAGACGGAGGAGTCTGTGATGCATGTGGGGGTCAACCTGGCCGGATGGGGCGTACAAACTGTCCTGGAGGAGATACCTAATCTGAAATGGGGCTATGGTATGAATGCTCTGCGGGAGGCCTGTGAAGTGGACCCGGAGTTTGGGGCGGTGCTGGCGTGCTGTTCCCTGGCCCTAGAGGAGGACTCCGATCAAAACGAAGGGGAGAAGCACTCGGCGTCCGTTCATTGGCCGGAGTGGACTGGGGCGGTGGAGGCCCCCGATCTGTACGAGGGGGAGTCCTGCCTCCTCCTGCGGCTGAAGATCTCCTGAAGCCCCATGGGAAGCTTTGGGTGCGAAAAGGCCCCAGTGGGCTATGCTGGAGGCAGGAGGTGAGGCCATGGACGCTCAAAAGACGGGGGCGCTGATCGCCCAGGCCCGGCGGGAGCGGGGGCTGACTCAGAAGGAGCTCTCCCAGGCCATCCACGTGTCCGCCCAGGCGGTGAGCAAGTGGGAGCGGGGCCTGAATTTTCCTGACCTGTCCCTGCTGGAGCCCCTGGGGGACTGCCTGGGGCTGACGGTGTCCGAGCTGCTGTCGGGACAGCGGGGAGAGGAGCCCAAAGAGGAGCTGCTGCGGGACTCCCTGCGGCTGCTGCTGGGCCAGGCGGGGCGGAAGCTGCGCCGGTGGCGGAGGCTGGCCCAGGCCTGCCTGGGGGTTCTGCTGGTGCTGGCCCTGGGGGCGGGGTTCTGGTTTGTAAAAAACCACACCGAGCTGCTGCCCCAGCCCGCCACGGTGATTGTGCCCAGGGAGCTCTCGGACCGGGACCACCTGGCGGCCCGGACGGCGGGGAACTCCAGCGTGTACCTCTTTGATCTGGCGGCGGCAGACGGGGCCAGGCACTATCAAGTCCAGATGGAGCTTTGGACGCAGGAGGGGCTGGTCCGGACCTGGCCGGCCGCGGAGGCCTACGACCCCGCCGCGTCCCGGCATCAGACGCTGGGGTTCTCCTATCAGAAGGGGGAGGAGCCGTCCACCATGGAGCTGGTGGTCTCCACGGACCTGGCGACCTGGCAGACCACGCTGGAGGGGGTTCCCGACCTGAACTTGGGGTATTTGATGAATGTGCTGGACGAGAGGTGCAAGGCGGACCCGGAGCACGGGGCGGTGCTGGCCTGCTGGGCCCTCGCGGTGGAGGGCGGGGTGACCCTGAAGCCCGACGGCGGGCGGACCATTATCTGGAGCACGCCCGGCTGGACGGGGGCGGTGGAGAAGCCCCGGGTTCTGGAGAATGCCCCCGGCGGTCGTTTTCGGACCGCCGGGGGCGCGTTCTGTTTGGAATTACTCCTCCTCATCCATCTGGAAGATGGACAGGGGGAGCACGTCGGAGAGCTCCATCAGCACGGGAGAGATGCCGCCGTTCTCCTCCACCCGGGGCGTGCGCACGGTGAGGGTGGGCGACAGGGGGCCGGTGGGCAGGGAGACCACGGCGAACAGCCCGCCCCGCCGCTCCTCCAGGAGCAGCGCGCCCCCGTGGAGGGAGACGATGTGCCGGGCGATGGCCAGGCCCATGCCCGCCCCGTCCTGGGGGGCGGGAATCTGCCCCTCCGGCTGGCCGGAGGAGAACAGGGCGTCCAGGCTGCCCTCCTCCAGGGCGTCGCCGCTGTCGCTGAGGGTGAGGACGGCCCGGCCGCTCCGGCTGGACAGGGAGAGGACCACCTGGCCGCCGGGGGCGGCCTTGGCGGCGTTGGAGAGCAGGGTGAGGAGCAGCTTTTGCAGCAGCCCCGGGTCTCCTGGGATGAGCAGGGAGGACAGGGCGCACCGGAAGGTCAGGGTGACCCCCGCCTCCCCCAGCAGGAAGGCGGCCTCCTGAGTGAGGCTGCGGCACAACCCGGCCAGATCCATGGTCACCGGGCGGAAGGGGACCCCCTCGGGGGCGCCGGCGGAGCGTAGGAAGTCCAGGTTGGAGAGCAGGCGGTAGACCCGGCAGAAGCTCTTGCTGAAGGCGTCCATGCCGTCCCGGGCGGGGCCGGAGACCGTCTCAAATTCCAGCAGGATATCCTGTAAAAATCCGCGCATCTGCCGCACAAAGCCGTCCAGTTGCCCCTGGGTGAGGGGGGATTGGGGGGCGGGCCGGAAGAGAAGCAGGTCCCGCTCGCCCCCGGAGACCCGGCTGAACAGGTAGAGGGAGCCGTTGTGGGCAAAGGTGCCCGCCCCTTCCGGATCGGAGAGGGAGCCGGAGAGGAATTCCGGGGCCTCCATCCCCACCGCCAGCTCGGGGAACTGGGCCTGGGCCGCGCGGTTGAAATCCAGGATGCGCCCCTGGGCCACCTCGATAGCCCCCTCGGGGAAGCGCTCCAGATGAGATTGCATAGCGTCTGACATAATACCTCCTGACGGCGGCGGGGCCATTGGGACACCATCATCCTATGCCGTGTCCGGCTTGGAAGGGTCCGGTCCAGCCAGACCTTTTTCCTAGGCCTAGTTTGCGCAGGCCGGACGGGCCCCTTGACGACCAATTTCAGTATATCAAAAAGTGGAAGAAACAACAAGGGAGGCGCGGGAATTTCGTCGCAAAAACCGGAAGGCGGCGTTATGAGGAGGAACGCCCCCTTTTAGACGGGAAAATTGGGGGAAAAGCAGAAGCGGGAGCGCATCAGGCGGGAGCTTAACGGGCTGGAGGCGGCTTCTTGGGGGAATAAGACCGGGCTTATCCTGCTCTATGGCGAATTTTACCGGAAAAAAACGCTAAAATATATGAAAAAAGACACTACCAAAACGGGTCTGATCGGGATATAATAACCATCAGCAAGGTATACCCTTAAAATCCCGCGCGAGTTTTTAAGAAAAGGAGAAATTCAACATGAGCATTAAAGTTGGCATCAATGGCTTTGGCCGGATCGGCCGTATGGTGTTCCGCGCCAGCCTGAATCACCCCGAGATCGAGATCGTTGGCATCAACGACCTGTGCCCCGCCGACTACCTGGCTTACATGCTGAAGTATGATACGATGCATGGTCAGTTCGCCGGCGAGGTGAGCAGCAATGAGACCGGCATCGTGGTCAACGGCAAGACCATTCCCGTCTATGCCGAGCGCGATCCTGCCAATATCCCCTGGGGCAAGCTGGAGGCCGAGTACGTGGTGGAGTCCACCGGCCTGTTCCTGACCAAGGAGAAGGCCCAGGCTCACCTGAAGGCCGGCGCCAAGAAGGTCGTCATGTCCGCCCCCTCCAAGGATGACACCCCCATGTTCGTGTGCGGCGTCAACCTGGACAAGTACACCCCCGACATGGACTTCGTGTCCAACGCCTCCTGCACCACCAACTGCCTGGCCCCCATCGCCAAGGTGCTGAACGACAACTGGGGCATCACCGACGGCCTGATGACCACCGTGCACTCCACCACCGCCACCCAGAAGACCGTGGACGGCGTGTCCATGAAGGATTGGCGCGGCGGCCGTGCCGCTTCCGGCAACATCATCCCCTCCTCCACCGGCGCCGCCAAGGCCGTGGGCAAGGTCATCCCCGAGCTGAACGGCAAGCTGACCGGTATGTCCATGCGTGTCCCCACCCTGGACGTGTCCGTGGTGGACCTGACCGTCAACCTGGCCAAGCCCGCCAAGTACGAGGAGATCTGCGCCGCCATGAAGGCCGCCTCTGAGGGCGAGCTGAAGGGCATCCTGGGCTACACCGACGAGGCCGTGGTGTCCAGCGACTTCCTGGGCGACACCCGCACCTCCATCTTCGACGCCGACGCC
>CASFKT010000261.1 GCA_949295195.1 uncultured bacterium
GAACGAGAGAGAAGTTGCCGAGCTCCGCCGCCGCTTCCGTCAGGACCGCAGCGGCATTTCCCATGTGCGGGGCTGTTATGTGAACGAAAACCGGGAGATTGTCTCCCAGTTCGACCAGTCCCTGGGGGTGCTGACCCAGGAGGAGAACGAGAAGCTGCTCACCCTCCTCCGGCGCACCCTCACCGGGACCCTGGGCAAGAATTTATTGGACATCACCTTCGCCACCCAGCAGGTGGTCCACGGCGCGGAGCACAAACGGCTCATGGATCTGCGCGCCTCGGAGCTGAAGGACGAGGAGGCGGTGGGGGCCCTGTTCCAGGCGGTCATCCAGTCGGTCAATCTGGAGGGGAACTACATGATCCTCCTGGCCCACGACGCCTACGACGTGCCCTACCGGGGCAAAGACGGGGAGGAGCAGGAGGACGCGTCTTCTGAGGTGTTCTCCTATCTGATCTGCGCCATCTGTCCGGTGAAGCTCACCAAGCCCGCCCTGAGCTACCAGGTCCAGGAGGGGGTCTTCTGCACCAAGACGGCGGACTGGGTGGTGGCCCCGCCCGCCCTGGGCTTCCTGTTTCCCGCCTTTGACGACCGCAGCGCCAATATCTACGACGCCCTCTACTACACCAAGGATATCCAGGACGTGCAGGAGGCCCTGGTGGCGTCGGTGTTCGGGGCAACGGCCCCCATGCCCGCCGCCGCCCAGCAGGAGAGCTTCCGGGCGGTGCTGGGGGAGGCCCTGGAGGAGGACTGCTGCCTCCAGGTGGTCCAGGCGGTCCACGACCAGCTGTGCGGACTGATGGAGGACCACAAGGAGAGCCGCGACCCGGAGCCCCTGACCATCGGGAAGGGGGAGGTGCGCCAGGCCTTGGCCGCCAACGGGGTGTCTCAGGCGCACATCCAGACCTTCGAGCGGCAGTACGACGAGGCCTTTGGGGCGGACGCCCAGCTCAGCCCCCGGAATCTGGTGGACCCCAAGAAGATCGAGGTGAAAACCGCCGACGTGACCATCAAGGTCAGCCCAGACCGGGGCGATCTCATCGAGACCCGGATTCTGAACGGGGTGAAGTACATCCTGGTCCGGGTGGAGGAAGGCGTGGAGGTCAACGGCGTGCCGGTGCAGATTACGGAGTGAGTGGACACAGGGAATTTCGCCGCCTGCTCTTTTTTAAGCCTTCCCCCTGGGGGGAAGGTGGCACGGCGAAGCCGTGACGGATGAGGGGGCGGATTATTGGATAAGGTCTGTTGTGTGCGGAGAGATTTCGCCGCCCCGGCGGCGAGTGACTTTGCCCATGGCGGCTCGTCGTCGCAATGGCCCAGGCCACCTTCTCTTGGCCCTTCGGGCCAATTCACCTTGAGTCCGCTTGTCTCCGTTTCCGCCTGAAAACTGCGCCCGCTCCCTTGTTCCTCCTTTTCCCGGCGAACCCGCTTCGCTGGGCTTCGCCGGGAGTCACAATGGATTGGGAAAAACGCCACCGGGGACGCATCCGATGGGCTACGGCTCCGCCTAGGCCCATAGGCTGCTTTCCCCGGACCCCATTACGGGGGACGCGTACCTGTGAGGGCGTGCAGAATTTCCGGCGCGCAAAATCTGAGTGGCTTTTTACGATTACATCCGGGCCACTGGGCCCTGGCTGTTCCAAAATTGCGGCTGGTGCGATTCCACGGCTGCGCCTGGCTTGGCCGAGCAGGTGATGGCTGGTGCGGAGCCGTAGGGCGCGGCCTCCTGGACGCGCCGCTTTTGGATGTTGCAAAAAAAGTCGTAAGGGCGGCACACCGGGCCGCCCGGCTTTCTAGTAACATGCGGGAGACCCAAGGACCTCCCCTACCCAAATCCGGAAGAGTTTTTTGAAAACTGTAGGGGAGGGGCTGAAGGTGAATCGGCCGAAGGCCGAGAGAAGCCACCCTGGGGTGTGCCCCTCCCGCGGGCCGGTCTGGGACCGGCCCCTACAAAAAGGAATGACGGTCTCTTTGTCCGCCGTAGGGGCGGGTCCAAGACCCGCCCGTCCAGGGATTTAAATATGTTCTTGTAGAACCGTAGGGGCGGCTATCAGCCGCCCGAAAGCCTTCCCCTAAATGGGAAGGTGCCGAGCGAAGCGAGGCGGATGAGGCACGTAGGGACAAGATCGCGCCATCAGGCCCCGCCGTCCCATATTCCGGCTGTCATCCCACGGTACAAGGCCCGAAATCCAACAAATCCGCCCTGCCCCTCTTTACAGAAGCCGGGGTTCCAGTGTATAATACCACAGCCCATTTTCTATCCCATGATAGCGGTGGGGAACAACAGCAGCAGCCTGGAGGGGTTTCATTGGAGAAGGACGTGATCATTTCCATCAAGGGGGTCCAGCGGTACGAGAACGCCGACCCGGACACCATGGAGCTGGTGACCGCGGGCCGCCTGGAGCGGGAGGGGAACAGTTACACCCTGTCCTACCAGGAGAGCGAGCTCACCGGCCTGGAGGGCACTCTGACCACCTTCCAAATCGAGCCGGAGCGGATCACCCTCATGCGGGTGGGGGAGTTCAACTCCCAAATGGTGTTCCAGGAGGGGCGGCGGCACATGTCCATGTACAACACCCCCTACGGCGCCATGACCATCGGGGTGAATACCCGGCACCTGCTGGCCGAGCTGGACGACCAGGGCGGAGAGATCGAGATCGACTACGCCATCGAAATTGACCACTCCGTGGCGGGGCGGAATACGTTCCAAATCAACGTAAAAGAGGCGGAAGGAGCTGCCGGGCTCCGAATCTGAAGTGGTCAACTTCGATTTGACCTGCTGACGATGGACCAGTTATCACCTGATCGGCGGGGGCAGGCGCAGTGGTGAAACCGCATCCGTTTAAATTTTAGAACAGCCAGGGCCCAGTGGCCCGGCGGGAATTTAGACACTCACTCAGATTTTGCGCGCCGGAAGTTTTTTTCTATTTCACAGGTGCGCGTCTCCCGTAACGGGGTCCGGGGCCGACTCCCCCTGTCAGGGGGAGATGGCCCGAAGGGCCAGAGGGGGTAGGGTGGGCGACTTGGAGCACCGAAATGGTGCTCCTCGGAGCAAACCCCGGCGGCGTTTTGGTGACTTTGCCGCCGCGGGCAAAGTCACTCGCCGCCCGCAGGCGGCGAAATATCCTGGAACAGTGTCTCCTGCCCCCTCAGCCCTCGCCCCGCAGGAATTTCTTTTGTAGAACGTCAATGTTTATTTCCCGAAGAAAATAGTATCAAGTTCTTTTTGCTTCTTTTTCTTCCGAGAAAAAGAAGAGAAGAAAGGTGTGTAGAAAGAATTATGGCAAACAAGATTCAGGAAGCCCGGGCCCAAGTGGCCCAGCTGACTCAGGCGGCCTATGAGAAGGCCGTGGAGGCGGGCAAGCTGCCCGCCGGTGCGGAGGTGAAGGCCACCATTGAGATCCCCAAGGACGCCGCCCACGGGGACTACGCCTCCTCCTACGCCATGGCGGGGGCCAAGGCCCTGCGCATGGCCCCCCGGGCCATCGCCCAGACCATCGTGGACCACCTGGACCTGGAGGGGAGCTACTTCCAGAAGGTGGAGATTGCCGGCCCCGGCTTTCTGAACTTCACCCTGGGCCCCAAGTGGTATAAGGAGGTCCTCGCCGACGTGGAGCGGGAGGGGGCCCAGTACGGCGCCAACACCGAGGGAAACGGGGAGAAGGTCATGGTGGAGTTTGTCTCCGCCAACCCCACCGGCCCCATGCACATGGGCAACGCCCGGGGCGGCGTGCTGGGGGACACCCTGGCCAACGTGCTCAAGCGGGACGGCTGTGACACCTGGAAGGAGTTCTACGTCAACGACGCGGGCAACCAGATCCACAAGTTTGCCGTGTCCATCGACGCCCGGTACCGCCAGATCCTGTTCGGGGAGGAGAACGTCCCCTTCCCG
>CASFKT010000262.1 GCA_949295195.1 uncultured bacterium
TTGTCGGTCTTGCGGCCCCGGACCACGGGCATGGCCAGCACGTTCTCCATGAAGTCCGCGTAGATGTTCAGCATCTGCATGGTCTCCTGGCGGGCCTCCTCCTCGGTGGCGTGCATGGTGTGGCCCTCCTGCCACAGGAACTCCCGGTGGCGCAGGAAGGGGCGGCTGGTCTTCTCCCAGCGCAGGACGGAGCACCACTGGTTGTACAGCTTGGGCAGGTCCCGGTGGGAGTGGATAATGTTCTTATAGTGCTCGCAGAACAGGGTCTCGGAGGTGGGGCGGATGCAGTAGCGCTCCTCCAGCTTCTCGCTGCCGCCGTGGGTCACCCAGGCGCACTCGGGGGCGAAGCCCTCCACGTGGTCCTTCTCCTTCTGGAGCAGGCTCTCAGGGATGAGCATGGGCAGGTACACGTTCTCGTGGCCGGTCTCCTTAAAGCGCTTGTCCAGTTCGGCCTGGATGTTCTCCCAGAGGGCGTAGCCGTAGGGGCGGTAGATGAACATGCCCTTGATGGAGGAGTAGTCAATGAGCTCCGCCTTCCGGCACACGTCGGTGTACCACTGGGCGAAGTCCACCTCCATGTCGGTGATCTGCTCCACCTGCTTCTTGTTGGGGTTTTGAGCCATGTCGTTTCAGTCCTTTATTGTAAAGTAAAAGAGATTGGAAAACTCGTACCCAATATTGTATAAATTCGGGGGAGAAAAGTCAAGTTTTCCTCCCAAGAAAGAAGAAGAAATTCAAGAGCTGGAGGGGAAAGAGGGCGGGAGAGCCGTCAGGCGAACTGGCCGAAGTAGTCCAGCATGACCTGGTCCACCGCCTGAAGCCCGGTCTTCTCCAGGGAGTAATAGCCGCCCATGTTTTCCAGCTGGAGGGGGATGGTAAGGGCCTTTCCATAGACGAGCTGGGGGAGCTGGTCCTCGATGCGGTCCAGCAGGGCGTTGGCGTACGCCTCGTTGAGGGCCTGATACTCCTCTTCTGTGAGGTCGGAGATGCCGTCGCTGCGGATGCCGGCGGCCTGATAGAGCCGGTCCCGGATCTCCAGAAGCTCCTTGTCGGAGAGGAGAGAGGAGAACTCAATGGGGGAGATGGTGACCTCCACAGTCACGTCTCCGGTCTCCAGCTCCACCGCCGGGGCAACCGTGTATTGGGCGTGGGAGTAAATGGCACGGATCACTTCCTGGGCCCGCTGGGCCACCGCCTGTGAGGGCTTGCTGACGAGCAGGAAGGACAGGAGATCCTCGGCCTCCTGGTCCATATATGCCTCATAGTCCGCCTCCGCCGCCTCGCGGTCGGCATATTCCGTCACCTTCAGGTAGTCCGGGCTGATCTCTCCCAGATAGCTGGCGTCCAGCAGTCCCTGGACATAGGTGTTGGCGTTGTCGGTCACAGAGCCGCTCTGGCAGGCGGTCAGCCCCGCCAGAAGGGCGGCCGCGGCCAGCGCGGCGCACATTCGTTTCCATCGGTTCATAGCAGTTCCTCCTTTGCCTGCCCCGGGAAAATACAGGGGCAGCACCAGCATTCTAGCTACGCAGGGGGGAAAAGTCAACCTTCCGGCGAGGTTATTCATAGAAAATTCGATTTTCTGGAAGAAACAGCTGGGGGAGAGGGGGCGGCAGAAAAGATCCCCGCCGCAGCTGCGGCGGGGATGGAAAATCGCAGGTTATGCGTAAGCGCCGTAATAATCGATCATGACCTCGTCCAGCTTCTGCATGCCCGAGTCCACCAGGGAGTAGTAGCCGTTCTCCTCCTTCATCTGGAGCATGATGACCTGATCCTGACCGTAGGTGAGCTGGGGGATCAGGGCCTCCAGCTGGTCCAGCAGGGCGTTGGCGTACTGCTCGTCCAGAACCTGGTACTCCTCCTCCGACATGGCGGCGATGGCCTCGTCGCTGGCGCCGGAGGCCTGCTTCACAGACGTCCAGGCCGCCGCCATCTGCTCCTCCGTGAGGAGGGGGATGATCTCAATGGGGGAAACGGTGACCTCCACAGCGATGTCGCCGCTGCTCAGCTGCTCCGCGTCGGCCACGGTGTACTGGGCGTGGGAATAGATCTCATCCACGATCTCCTGGGCACGCTGGGTCACTGCGTCGGTGGGGAGCTCCACTGCCAGGATGGACAGCAGATAGCCGGCCTCAATCTCCAGGTTGTTCTCGTGGTCGGCCTGGGCCTGCTCCTGGGTCATGTCCTCCACCACGTCAATGTAGTCCTGGCTGATCTCCCCCCTGTAGTTGGCGTCCAGCAGCCCCTGGACATAGACGGTTGCGTCGTCGGTGATGCTGTTCCCGCAGGCGGTCAGTCCCAGCAGCAGTGCCCCGGCGGCCAGAAGGGCCCCGGCCCGTTTCCAATATCTCATCTCAGTTCCCCCTTATGCAGTCTCTCGAAAACTTGTGTGCATAATCCACAAATTTCCTGAAACTATTTTAAGATATATAGGCGCAGAAGTCAATTAAGGCCCCCAATCTTTCACAGGAACTTTACAGAAATCCCAGGGGAGCCGGTCATTCCATGCAAATGAAAACGGTGTAGCTGCTGGTTCCCTCAAAGTCGGGCATGCGGTCCCAGCCGGCCCGGACCTCATAGATCCAGCCGCCGGGATTCAGAGTGAGGGCGTCTCCCT
>CASFKT010000263.1 GCA_949295195.1 uncultured bacterium
GCTTCACCTGGAAGGCCCGGTCCAGGCAGCCGCAGTGGCAGATGGCCACGGTGCGCCCCTTGTGGGCGGGGTCGGCGGCGATGCGCTCCACCAGCTTGTTCAGGGCCTGCTTCATGGACAGGGCCTGTCCCAGCTTGCAGATCTCACCCTCCGGGGTGGCCCCGCACAGCAGCTTGATTTTCAGGGCACTGGTGACCACCGCCTGCAGCTTGGTGAGCCGCCCGTTTTTCCGAAGATTGTCCAGGGACTCCAGCACAAACAGGGTCTGCATCTGGTAGATGAACTGTTCCACCTCCCGGACCACCTTTTTAAAGGGCATGCCGGAGGAGGCCAGCTCCTGGATCTTCAGGGCGGCCAGCACCTCGCCGGAGGAGGCGGAACAGGAGTTGAACACGTGGATATTGCGCTCGGGCTGCTCCTCCTCCATCAGGACGCGGGCCTGCTCCGCGCTGTTGTGGGAGCCGCTGAGCAGGGCGGACAGGGTGACCACATAGACGTCCTCCCCCTCCTCCCCCTGGTAGGCGTCCAGATAGGCCTGGGGCGAGGGGCAGGCGGTGGAGGGGGCGTCCTCGCTCTGCCGCATGGACCAGAGCAGGTCCGCCTGGTCCATGGTGTCATCGTCCACAAAGACGCTCCCGTTGGCGTGGATGGAGAGCGGAACCTTCACAAAGCAGGGGTCCTTGCGCATCTGGGGCGTCAGGTCACAGCAGCTGTCCACTACGATCTTAAAACTCATGCTCTTCATCTCCAAATATCGTTTTTAAAACGAAATTAACATTATCTTTACCATAACACAGGCCGGAGGAATTGTAAAGGGAATTTCCGTCGATTTTTACAGCGGCTCCCCCGTCTCCTCCCTCAGCTCAGAGAGCAGCTTCTTGTCCTCCTTGGAGGACAGGTCCAGCTTTTCGTACAGGTCGGGCCGGCGGCGGTAGGTGCGCAGGATGGACTGCTTCCGCCGCCACTGATCCACCTTGGCGTGGTTGCCGGAGAGCAGGATAGACGGCACCGCCCGGTCGTGCCACACCTCGGGCCGGGAGTACTGGGGGGCCTCCAGCATGCCGCTCCAGTGGCTCTCGTTCTCATAGCAGGAGGGGTCGGAGAGCACCCCGGGCACCAGGCGGCACACCGCGTCGGCCACTGCCATGGCGGGGATCTCCCCTCCGGTCATCACAAAGTCCCCCAGGGAGATCTCCTCGTCCACGCACTCCTCAATGAAGCGCTCGTCGATCCCCTCGTAGTGGCCGCACACCAGAATGAGCCGGGAGTAGTCGTCCCGCAGCCGCCGGGCGTCCGCCTGGCAGAAGGCCTTGCCCGCCGGGGACATGTAAATGGTGTGGATCCGCTCCCCAGCCTCGCCGCAGATGTGCTTCCAGCACTGGTAGAGGGGGTCGGCCTGCATCACCGCCCCCCGGCCGCCGCCGTAGGGGTAGTCGTCCACCTGCCGCTGCTTATTTAAGGTATAATCCCGGATCTGGTGGCACTCGATGCGGATGTAGCCCCGCTCCTGCCCCCGGCCCAGAATGGATTCACACAGCATGTCGCCCACCACATCGGGGAAGAGCGTCATAATATCAATCCGGTACATAGTTTCCTCTGATCCCTCACTTATGGTTCTGTCGTTCTTTTGATTATACGCAATCGCCCCCGGCTTTTCAAGCCGGAATTCAATCCGCGCCCGCTACAGCAGCCCGGCCGCCCGCATCAGAAAAATCCACAGGAACAGCGTGATCATGCTGAACGCGGAGGTCCACACCACATATTGGCGGGCCAGCTCGGCGTCGCCCCCCATCTCCTCCGCCATCACCGCGCTGGCCGAGGCCACCGGCGAGCCGTACATGCCCACCAGGGCGCTGAGCACCGCCGGCGTCACCGCAAAGAAGCCCAGCGCCTGGGCCAGAAAGGCCATGCCGAACCCCGCCGCCGGGGCCAGCACCAGCCGCTGGATCACGCCCACGGCCAGTTCCTTTTTCATATCGCCCACCGCGCTGAAATTCACCCGCGCCCCCAGTAAAATCAGAATCAGCGGCGAGGCCATCTCCGCCAGACTTTCGATCGGGGCGTAGAGAAACGGCAGATCGCCGGCCAGTGAAAAGATCAGCTCCCCCTGGGCGTCCCGGGGCATTACTTCCCGGACTGCCAGACAGATCAGCCCGGCCACCTGCCCCAGAAGCATGGGATTGGTGGCGATTTTCTTTAAAATGCCTCCCATGTCCACCGCCCGGTCCGGACGGTCGGAGTAGACGGTCAGGCACAGCACCGCCACAATATTATAATAGATGATTGCCGGAGCCTGCATGCTGGCCGACACCGCACCTCCCGCCGCGCCCCCCAGGGAGACGGCCAGGGTGGTCCCGATGATGGCGAAGTTGCTGCGGAAGCTGTTCTGGATGATGATGCCCCGGCGGCTTCTCCGGTCGGTAAACAGGCGGGATTCCACCCATCCCATCCCGGTGAGGACCAGGCAGCTCACCAGCACAAAGACCATCACGTTGAGATGGATGTCCCGGAGCGAGGAGAGCGTATAGACGTTTCGGAACATCATGGCGGAAATGCCGAAGCGGAAGGTGAAGGTGTTCATCTTCCGCAGCAGTTCATCGTCAAAAA
>CASFKT010000264.1 GCA_949295195.1 uncultured bacterium
ATGACGGTGCTGTACGCCCCGGTGAAGTCCACCTCCACCCCGTTGATGCGGACGATGCGCACCTTTCCGCCCCCCAGGGACTCGCCGCGCACCACCATGGTCTGCCCCGCGGCGTTCTCCATGCGGATGTCCACCGTGTTGGGATGGACCTCCGTCTCGGTGGTGCAGGGGGTGAAGCGGTAATCCAGCCCCCGGTCCTGGGCGATCTGGAAGGAATTGCGGATGCGGGTGTCGTCCGTCTCAAACCCCATGAGCCCGCCCAGCAGGGCACGGTCGGTGCCGTGTCCCCGGTAGGTCTTGGCAAAGGAGCCGTAGAGGGTGAACTCCACCTTCACGATGGGGGGAGCGATCATCTTCCGGGCCAGGAAAGAGATGGCCGCCGCTCCGGCGGTGTGGGAGCTGGAGGGGCCGATCATATTGGGACCCAGCACGTCAAAGACACTGATAAAGGCCATAAGCGCTCCTTCTTTCGGTCACTGGGCCTGCGCAGCCTGGGCAGGCGCCTTGTTGATGAATTTCTGATAGATGGTCTCCACGATGACGCCGATGGCGTTGTCCCCGGACACGTTGCAGGCGGTGCCGAAGGAGTCCTGGGTGATATACAGGGCCACCATGATGGCGCAGATGGGGCCGCTGGGGTCGCCGGCCTCCGCCCCGAAGACCATGTACAGGAAGGGCAGGGCGGTCATGATGGAGCCGCCGGGGGCGCCGGGAGAGGCCACCATGGCGATGCCCAGGGTCATAATGAAGGGGATCACTGTGGCCAGGCTGATGGGGATCTGGTTCATCAGGCACACAGCGGTGGAACAGGCGGTGATGGTGATCATGGAGCCGGCCATGTGGATGTTGGCGCACAGGGGGACCACAAAGTTGCGGATCTCCGCGGAGACGCCGTCCGCTTCGGCGCACTGCAGGTTCACCGGAATGGTGGCGGCGGAGGACTGGGTGCCCAGGGCGGTGATATAGCCGGGGATCTGGTTGCGGATCAGGCGGAAGGGGTTTTTCTGGCTGACGGCCCCGGCCACCAGGAACTGCAGGAAAATGCAGATCAGGTGCATGAGGATGACCACCAGGAACACCTTCCAGAGGATGCCCAGGATGGCGAAGGTCTGGCCGGACTTGGTCATGTTGGTGAAGGTGCCGCAGATATACAGGGGCAGCAGGGGGATGATCACCGAGTGGAGCACCTGGTCAATGACGCCCGAGAAGTCGCTCATCCCGTTGTAGAGGGTGTCGCCGATGGTCTTGCCCCGCAGGGTGGACAGGCACAGGCCCAGCACAAAGGCCAGCACCACCGCCGAGAGGGTGTCGAACAGGGGCGGGATCTCCAGGCTGAAGTAGCTCTCCAGGGAGTTGCCGGCCGTGGCGGCAATCTGTTCCAGGGCGCCGTCGCTCATAAAGCTGGGGAACAGGGTGTCCGCCACCAGGAAGGAGGCGGAGCCAGCCGCCAGGGTGGACAGATAGGCCAGAATGACGGTGATGAGCAGCAACTTGCCCGCGCCGCTTTTCAGGTTGGCGATGCCCATGGTCACATAGGCCAGGATCATCAGGGGGATGATGAAGGACAGGAACGTGCTGAAGATGCTGGACAGGGTGACCACGATCCGGCAGAACCACACGGGCAGGAACTGTCCAAAGAGAATACCGATGATGATTGCGATAATGAGCTTGGGGAACAGACCGAGTTTGAATTTCTTCTTTTCCACAAAAACCCCTCCTATAATTTTGCTCAAATTCCCTCTTGCCTATTGGCTGATTTTAGTATATTCTGTTTGCAATAATATGTAAAATTCATAGTTTTAATAAGATGATTTAAAAAAATTCAACGATGCTTCCAGGGGGCGGAAGAAGGAGGGGCTTTGCATGGAGCTGCGGCAGCTCAGCACGTTTATTCAAGTGGCACAGTTGAAAAGTTTTTCCCGGGCTGCGGAGAGCCTGGGGTACTCCCAGTCTGCGGTGACGGTGCAGATCCGGCAACTGGAGGATGAGCTGGACACCAGACTGTTTGACCGGATCGGGAAGCACATCTCGCTGACCGCCCGGGGCGTGCAGTTTCTGGAGCACGCCTACGACGTGCTCCAGGAGGTGAACAAGGCCCGGCTCTCCGTTTCGGACACCGGGGAGCTGCACGGACGGCTCCACATCGGGACCATTGAGTCCCTGTGCTTCTCCAAGCTGCCCGCTGTGCTGCACGCCTATTGGCAGCGGCACCCCAAGGTGGTGGTCCATGTCACCACCGGCGAACCGAAGTTTCTGATTGAGCGGATGGAGCGGGGAGAGCTGGATCTGATCTACATTCTGGACGAGCCCCGGTACAGCAACAACTGGAACAAGCTGATGGAGCGGAAAGAGCGGGTGGTCTTTGTGACCTCCGCCTCTCTGGGGGCGGAGCTGGAGGGCATTCCGGAGCTGACCGTGGAGGACCTGCTGGACAGGCCGTTTTATCTCACCTGGCCGCCCGGAACCGGAGCCTCACCCCTTTCCTGGAGTGCAGCGACACGTCGTTCCTCATTCGGATTCTGGAAAACAACCAGGGTATCTCCCTGCTGCCCTGGTACGCGGTGGAGCAGAGCGTGGGACAGGGAAAGCTCTCCTTGATCCAGGTAGCGGACTTTCATGTCACGCTGTACCGGCAGATCTTTTCCCATAAGGAGAAGTGGTGCTCTCGGGAGATGGACGAGTTTGTCCGTGTGGTCAATGAGCTGGAGGGGCTGTGAGGCCCCTGCGGCCGAAACGCAAAACAATTCCGCCTCTGGTCCCGGTCTTTCCGGGATCAGGGGCGTTGGGTTTTAGGCCTTGTTTGAAAATTGGAAATATGCCCAACAGCGAAGGATTTTTTCGCCAGACCAGGCGATTTGACAAGGAAAATCAATGCAGTATGACGGAAAAAGACTCGCTGTTCGGGCATGTTGACATTTTTCAAACATGGCCTGGGGCGGAGAAAAAGGGCCGCGGCGGCGGGAGGAGGGCCGGTGTTAAAATGGTTCCTGTGGTACGGACTTACACCGTTTCAAGGTCGATTCGCCGGCCCTCTTCCGCCGACTGATAGGCGGCATACAGCACCCTGGTGGTATCATAGGCCAGAGCGAAGTCTGAGGCGGGCTCACGGTCATAGGCGACGGCCTCCACAAAATCCTGAAGCTCTCCGGTGTATCCGCGGATCATTTCATCGCTGACAAAGGCCTTGTTCCACCCCAATTTGCGCGGGAGCATTTCGGAAATATTGACATCCTCCAGGCCGTCTTCATCCAAGAAATAGGTATTGAGCAGGTCGGTGGGGGTGAGCCTCACCCGCGGGCGGTGCTGTCCAAGAAAGTGAACATGTCCGCATCCCGGTGGATGCAATTGTTGTGCCGGGCCTCCAGCATCTCCATGAGAGTAACTTCCCGTTCCATGGGGGGGACCTCCTTATCTTAATAGTGGATGACGTTCCCGGCGGCCTGGATGGCGGTAATCACCGGAGCGGCCTCCGGGGTGTGGAAAAACTGCCAGGTGGAGTCCGGCACCAGGGGGCGGATGGCCTCCAATTCCCCGTCGTGGATCAGCTTCCGCACCGTGCTGGCGCTGATGGGGACTTCCCCCAGTGTTTTCCGGGGCACTTCGACGAACTGGATTCCCTCCTTGGGAAGCTCCCGGGCCATCACCTGGTTGTAGAGGCCGGTGACCTGGCTGCTGGGCTCCTCCCCGGCGTACCGGGCGGTGATGTTCAGGCTTTTTGCGATCTGGCCGAACAGGGCCAGGTCCAGCCGGGCGTGGCCCTGGATCACCGCCCCCTCATCCTTCAAGAAGTAGCTGGGGAAGGTGGCCGAGCTGATGAGGTAGGGCCCGCTCTTGTGGCAGGCCACATTGGGCAAATGGGCCACCCCCTCCGTTACCAGCTTCCACCGCACGGCGAAAGGCACCAGGCTGGCGTCCTCCTCCAGCACGAACAGGTGGACGGCAGAGAACTCCGCCGCCGCCCGCTCCACCAGGGCCAGGTGGCCCAGGGTGAAGGGGTTGGCGTTCATGACGATGGCGGCGGCGGGTTCGTCAGTTCGGCGCCGGGCCAGCCGGGCGCAGAAGCGGGCAAAGCCGTTCTTCCGGTTCTCTAAAAAGGAGAGGGTGCCCTCCACCCGGGCAATCTCATAGAACCCCAGGCCCTGAAAGAATTTGGCGGTGCTGACTTTGGTGTACACAAACAGGTGGGTGCGCCCCTGTCCGGTCAGCCGCTCCACCAAGTGGGAGACGATCTGATTTAAAAGGCCCTCCCCCTGGTGGGCGCGGTCCACGGCAAAGCACCGCAGGGTGGAGCCGAAGGAACTGCCGGTGGCCGCCAGATTGTCATTCTCGTCCAACAGTCCGCAGGTGTAGTCCAGGTTGCCGTCCAGAGAAACGCCCTCCTGCTCCAGCAGGGCGCGGACCTGAGCCATGCCGCGGCGGTCGTCCGGACGGATTTTAGAGAGGGTGTAGGACATGGGGCACCTCCAAAACAGAGTCAGGGGCCGCCGCAGCCGCGGCGGCCCCGTTGACGCTATGGTATCACAAATGTGAGAGAATGGGAAACAAAATCAATCGTTGTCCGGGTCGTATGGCTTGATTTTCCGGACCACGTCCAGGATGGTGCCGTCCCGGGCCTCCAGGACTGCCACCACCTGGTCCTCCCACTGCAGATCGTCCGGCCGGCCCACCAGGGAATAGGCCTTCTCCTTCAGGCTCTCAATGGAGACATGGGGGATGCCCGCCGCATCCAGACATTCGATCAGGTCGGGGCGCAGGGGGTTGACGGCGATGCCGTAGTCGGTGACCAGCACGTCCACGCAGTCCCCGGGAGTGGTGACGGTGACCACGTGCTCGCACACGGTGGCCATCCGGCCCCGGATCAGGGGGGTGACGATGATGCAGCACTTGCTGCCGGCAGCGGTGTCCGGGACGTGCTCGCACACCGTGGCCATCCGGCCCCGGATGAGGGGGGTGACGATGATGCAGCACTTGCTGCCGGCGGCGGTGTCCGGGTGGCCGCCGGGGGCGCCCCGCAGCACGCCATCGGAGCCGGTGAGCACGTTCACATTGAAGCCGGTGTCGACCTCCAGGGCGGCCAGCACCACGAAGTCCAGGCTGTTGACAAAGGCCCCCTTGTTGGCCGGGTTGGCGTACTGGGAGGCGCTCATCTCAAAGTGACCGGGGGTGCGGTGGATGGAGTTCACCGCGTCCAGGTCGAAGTCCTGCACGTCGATGACCTTGCCCACCTTCCCCTTCTGGAGCAGCTCCACCATGGGCTTGCAGATGCCCCCGATGGCCCAGCCCATCTTGATGTCCTGCTCGTCCATATATTGCTCCAAAAACAGGTTGGCCGCCAGGGAGGGACCGCCCACGCCGGTCTGGAAGGAGAAGCCGTCCTTGAAGTAGGGGGTGGAGGCGATGACCTTGGCC
>CASFKT010000265.1 GCA_949295195.1 uncultured bacterium
GTTAGCACTGAAAAATCTCCGGCGAACCTGGCAAAGTGCTTATAGAACAGGTCGGACAGCCCAATGCCGCCCGTGAGCAGAACCAGCGTGGCTTTGGCCTGGGGATTTTGATAGTAGCGATAAGTAAAGGGCTTCCCGCCGCTGACCGTGAAGGTGGCGGCGGGATAAGTCCGACGAAATTCCGCAAGCGTCATCAAATCTTCCTCTTTCTATTTTCCCTGCCGTTCTTTGTCCCAACGGGAACCCTTTTTGCAGATATAAAAGTCACAACAGTCTCCGCCGGCAGCCAGTGTTTTGGTACGGTAGAGCCGCCCACCCATCCAGTCGACGGACATCGTGTCCAGAGCGCATAGATAGGGAACCAGATGAGGAAGGCCCTCCTGTCGGCCCAGGGCACACAGACCGCACTGGTGGTAAAGGATCGTATATTCCTCTGCATCCCGGCCGAAGATGACCTCGGCATTCCACTGAAAGGGGTTTCTATCTGCATCCGCCAAAGATGCAGTCGCTGCTCGCTTATATTGACCCTTCAATGTAAATGCAGTCTTGGCTTTGCCCCGGAAGGCGGCCACAACCAGAGGAGAACGCATACTGGCACTTACCATGCCCTCAAAGCACTTTTCACTCATTTTTTCTTCTGCCGCCTTATAGATAGACAGCCATAGAATTCCACCAGTCAGGCAGACCCGCAACGGGTTTTCCATCATGGAGCCAATATCCGGGGTACGGGATACCATTTGCCGGTAAATCTGCTTAGAGAGCTGCTTCAACGCAGAAATATCCCATCCCAACTCCTGCCTTGCCAGATACCGAAATGCGGCAGGAGCGATGGCAGCCCACATCAGCCTTTCACAATATGTATAGGTCATGACAAACCTCCGTCTTACTTCCGCCCCACCAGCATCCGGGAGTCGCCCAGCATCATCATGCCCGCCCGCCGGCGGGAGCCGAAGACCTCCGTGGCCGTGTCGATGAGGCGCACGTCCTCATAGCCCATGTCCCGCAGCTTTTGGACAAAGGCATCCATGTCCCCGTACATTTTTGGCTTCATGTCATCGTTGAGCGCAAAGACGCCGCCCTTTTTCAGCACCCGCAGGGTCTCCAACAGCAGAGCCTGCTTGTCCGCACCCATTACATTGTGGTAGACATAGTTGCTCACCACGGCGTCGAAACTCTCATCAGGGAAATCCAGCTTGTTGGCATCCCCGTGCCGGAACGCACACCTGAAGCCGACGCCCTCGCTCTCGGCATTTTTCTCGCACATGGCCTGACCATAGCCGTAGGCCACACCCCAATAGTCCATGCCGGTGATTTGGGCGTCCGGCCAGGTGAGAGCCGCCCGTATGCTCAGTGCGCCGGAGCCGCATCCAACCTCCAGAAGTTGTCCCTGCCCGTCAAAATCCAGATGGGAGAGGACGACCTGATGGACCCGCTCCATCATTCCTCCGCCGCCGAAAGCGTACTGTTTCCGTATCCATGCACACCAGATCAGCAGGGCAAGCAGCGCCGCTGCGGCAACAGAGAACAGGATGCCGAGCGCGGCAATATGAAACATGGAAAAGGATAGCGCTGCCAGCACCGCCGACAGGGCCAACAGCCCACCGATCATGTAAAAAACCGGGTTGGACATCCAGCTTCCGTAGTCCTCGCCGTGGGTGCCGAGTCGGATTATTTTTTGTTGCTTTTGATGTTGTTTCATTTGAACCATCTCCTATCCTATCTTTTGCAATAACAGCCCCAATCCCGCCTGAGCCGCCGCCATGAGCGGGCACAGCAGCAGCGGCCATTGGAGCAGGTGCTCCGGCAGCGCATAGCCCTTCATCCAGTCTGTGAACGCATAGCCGGGATGTCCCTCTGTACCAGGGATCACAAAACGGTCTTTCGCTTTTTTCTGGATCAGCCACACATCCAGAAAAAGAAGATCGCCTATGTTGATCATCATCCACTGGATGTATCCCATCAGGGATAGACGCCAGAATCCGGTTGTCCCGCCCTCCACAGCGCTGACCGCACCATAAAGAAGGAGAGGCAGCAGCTCTCCAAAGCAGATCCAAAGCCAGTAAAAACGGTTTTCCTCTCTGGTAGGCGGCCTGTTCGCCGCCTTGATGATGGCGGGCGGATAGCTGGGAAACATCAGCCGGGGCTGATACAGCGCCACCGTAGCGGCAAATAGGTTAAAGTAGGCCGCCATGGCAAGCCCGTCCAGGATGGTGCGCGTCCAGTTCATGGAAATTCTCCTGCCCTACTGCGTTTTTCATAAGGAACTCTCTGTTATGGATTTGCCCCGTATTCTACCGGATCGCCAGCGCACAGAGCCAGTGCTTTTTGGCGTCTTTATCCATGATGACCTTAGAAAAACCAGCCTCGGTGAGAAAACGGGCAAGCTGGTCTCCATTGTAGATTCTCATCCCATCAATGACAGAAAGCCATTTGTTGTCCTGGGAGTTTTCCCCGTCCGACTCATTGACGATTAAAAAAATGCCGCCCGGTTGCAGGGTGCGGTACACCTCCCGGAAGCTATCCGTGGGTCCGGGCCAGAAATATACGGTTTCAAATGCGGTCGCCAGATCAAACGCACCATCCCCAAAGGGGAG
>CASFKT010000266.1 GCA_949295195.1 uncultured bacterium
ATCAGCTGCGGCATGCTGGACGAGGCGGTGGCCGCCCTGGCCCTGAAGCACGCGGACAAGCTGCTGGAGCGGAACCGGGGCATCGTCCGGGAGAATCTGGCTATTCTGGACGCCTGGGTGCAGAGAGAGCCCCACCTTTCCTATGTGAAGCCCCAGGCGGGGACCACCGCCCTGGTGTCCTATGACCTGGACGTCCCCTCCTATGACTTCTGCAGGGAGATGTACCACGCCACCGGGGCCTTCGTCACCCCCGGGGCCTGCTTCGAGCAGGAGCACGCCATGCGCATCGGTTACGCCTGCGGCAGGGAGACCCTCCAGAAGGGGCTGGAGGCCATCAGCGCCTACATTGCGCAGAAGAGGTGAAAAAAATCGCCGCCCGAGGGCGGCGATTTTTTTAGGTCTCTCCATCCAGGGTCTGGATCAGCAGATTCCGCAGGGAGATAGCGGTCTGGCGGTTCATCACCAGGGAGGCCACCAGGTCGGTGGCGGGAGTGGCTACATTCTCCAGGCCGTTGGCGGTGACGGTAACGTTGTTTTCCATATACTTGTGGGAGGCGTCCAGGGTGATTTCCAGCACCTCCCGCTCCTTATCCAGTACCTTGCGCAAGGCGAAGGTGTTCACATATTCCGGTTTCATCCCTTTTCCTCCTTCTCTCGATGGTTGATGGTGGTGAGATAGGACAGCTCCTCACTCTCGCCGGGGGCCAGGCGGCGCACCCCAGCCTTTTGGGACAGCTCCCGCCCCACAAAAGTTGCGTCGGGGAGGGAGGACCAGGGCTCGATGCACACATACCCCGTGTCGAAGGGTTTATCCGCCGTCCACAGCCCCAGGTAGTCGAAGTCGGGGAACTCCACCGACACCCGGGGGTGGCCCCAGTCGTCCACCAGCTGAGCTGTGGCCCGAGGCGGGCGGTCCAGCACCATGGTGTCCAGCCCGTAAGTGGAGGGGGTGAGGGGAAGCTTTCCGTCCTCCAGGGGGATGGCCTCCCCCTTGGGGGTGAGGGTGCAGCTCTCGTCCATGCCGTAAAATTGGACGCGCTCCACGCCGGGCAGGCGGATGGACCAGCTGGACATGGGGACACCGGGCTCCACCGGGGCCCGGAAGCCGTCGTGGGCCCCCAGCTCGTAGTACATGTCCTTGTCCGAGCGGTTCTCCACCCGGTGGCACTTTTTCAGGCGGGAGATGTGGTTCTCCCCCTGGTCTGCCAGGGAGAACACCATGTCCCGGGCAAAGCCGTGGGTGGAGATGGCGTAGGGCTGCCCGTCCAGATAGTAGGTGTTCTCCCGCAGCCGGGCGATAAAGGGGAACAGGATGGGGGCCCGGCGGGCCCAGATGTCCGGGTCGCCCTGCCACAGGTATTCGGTGCCGTCGGGGGCCTGGATGGAGGAGAGCTGGGCCCCCAGGTCCTCCACCCGGACGGTGAGAAATTCATTCTGAATGGTATAGATCATGGCGCGGAACCTCCTTTTATATGTCTGCCGTCCAGCACCGCCTCCACCAGGGTATCCCCCTCATAGCACAGCTTCAGGGAGAAGAAGGGCTGGTCCTCCCGGGCGATCAGGTCCAGGAAGATGGCGTCCCCCTCCCAGTGGGGGATCTCCAGCAGGCGGTCCCGGGGAATCCACTCCAGCACCCCCTCGTCGCACTCCTTCAGCTCCCCGGTGAAGCCGTCGGCGGTGAACAGGTGCATATACTCGGTGGGCCAGCGGTCGGAGACAAAGGTGACGATCCCCCGGTAGCGGTAGTCCGTCAGGGTGAGGCCGGTCTCCTCGCGGGCCTCCCGGAGGAGGCAGTCCTCCGGGCTCTCCTTGTCCTCAAACTTGCCGCCAATGCCGATCCACTTGTCCTGATTCAGGTCGTTTTTCTTCTTGATCCGGTGGAGCATCAGGTAGTCATCTCCCCGGCGGATATAACAGAGCGTTGTATTGATCATGGTTACTCCTCCAAGTTGAAGCCCAGCTTGGCGGCCACCCTGTCGTACATGGGGGTGGGGACATGGTATTTCCGGCCCAGGCGGACCACCTCAAAGATGAGCCCGTCCACCTCGGAGGGTTTTCTTGCGTCCAGGTCCCGTTTCAGGGAGGTGGAGGCGTCCGGGTCCAGGGCGTCCTGGATGGCCAGGCTCCGGGCCACCGGGTCCTCGGGGAAGGGGAAGCCCATGGCCTGGGCCAGGGCCCCGATCTCCGCCACCAGCGCCTTAAAGTCCTCCCGGGGCTGCCCCGGTACCTGCATGCCCCCCACCTGGATGTGGTGGTAGATGCCGCAGGCCGCCATGGGGGACACCACCGAGAACTTCATCAGGGCGTCCCGCTGGATGTTTTGGGACAAAATGCCCTCGATTCCGCAGTCGTTCAGGTCCCGGGCGACCTCCTCCAGCTCCGGGCGGTACTCCTCCGGCGTGCGGGGGCCGAAGACCACCCGGAAAATGTCTCCGCTCATGTGGACGGTGCCGGGGGCCTTGATCTCGGCGGCGATGTAGATGCACCCGTCGGTGACCAGGGCGGGGGAGAGCTCCGGCTGGAGCCGAGCGCCGGTGCCGTAGATGTTCAGCAGGGGAATGACGATGGTATGCCCGTCCGAGAGCCGCTTCAAGGTGGGGAGGGTCCCCTCCAGGGAGTAGCCCTTCACGCACACAAAGATCACGTCCGGCTTGTCCGTGACCTGCTCCTGCTCACAGGCCCGCACCGGGACGGCGAAGGTGCCGTGGCCGGTCTCCAGCACCAGGCCGTTTTTCTGAATGGCCTCCAGGTGGGCGCCCCGGGCGATGAGGGACACGTCCTTTCCCCCCTGGGCCAGGAAGGCGGCCAGGCAGCCCCCGATGCCCCCGGCCCCATAGATCAAATACTTCATGGATACGCGCTCCTTGCCAATGTCAGTTTCTGACTCCCAGTATAGCACGGGAGGCGGGGAGGGCGCAACCGGTTTGAAACTCCCTCTTGACTTTAATCCGAATCCGTACTATAATCGTGTGCTGGTACGAATCCGGATTATCTGTCTGAGGAGGGATGGCGATGGAATCCAGCCGGTCGTTTTTGGACCGCTTTTACGTCTGCTGCAACAAGATAGACGGCCTGTACTATCTGGCGGCCCGCCGCCTGGGGGTGAAGGAGAACGCCCTCTCGCTGCTGTATACCCTGGACAACGGCCCGCCCTGTTCCCAGAAGCAGCTGGCTGAGGAGCTTCTGATTCCAAAGACCACCATCAACACCATTGTCAAGGAGTACACAGACGCGGGCTACCTCTCTCTGGTCCCCAGCGGGCACTCCCGGGAGAAAAACATCACCCTCACCGCCGCCGGGCGGGCCTATGCCCAAAAGGTGCTCCGGCCCATCTATCAGGCGGAGGAGCGGGCCATATCCCGCACCCTGGGGGAGTACTCCTCGGAATTTGTAAAGGCCGTTGAGGTGCTGACCCGGAACATGACCCAGGAATTTCAACGGGAAATTTTTGATCGAACGGAGTTGAAATAAAACGCAATATGGACCACAACACGCTATTTGCCAAAACCCCGCCCGGCAAACTCTTTGTGCTCGCGGCCCTGCCGGGGGCCATCGGCATGCTGGCCTCCGCCCTTTTGTGCTCGCGGCCCTGCCGGGGGCCATCGGCATGCTGGCCTCCGCCCTGTATCAGCTCATTGACGGCATTCTGGTGGGCCAGGTGCTGGGGGACACCGCCTTCGCCGCCATCAACCTGGCTATGCCCTTTGTCATCATCAACTTTGCCCTGGCCGACCTCATCGGCGTGGGCTCCGCCGTGCCCATCTCGGTGCGGCTGGGCCAGAAGGAGGAGAAGGCGGCCAACAATATTTTTACCTGCGCCTGTCTGATGATTGTGGGGACGGGGGCCCTCATCGGGGCGGTGCTGTTCTTCGCCGCTCCCCTCCTCTTCCAGCTGCTGGGGGCGGAGCCGGAGCTGGCCGCGCTGGCGGTGCAGTACCTGCGGGTGTACGCCCTGCTCTCCCCCCTTACCACCATTATCTTTGCCTCGCGCATGAGCATGTGGCTGAACATCCTCATGTCCATTCTCACCGCCGTGCTGGAGTTTTTCCTGCTGGCGGTGCTGAAGTGGGGCATCTGGGCGGCGGCCCTGGCCTCCTCCCTGGGCATGATCGCCTGCGTGGCCATCGCCCTGTACCCCTTTGCCCGGGGGAAGCTGCAGCTGAAGTTCTGCCGGCCCAGGTTCTCCGTGTCCATGGTGAAGCAGATTGTGGCCTGCGGCAGCCCCAACTTCCTGAACAATATCTCCGGCCGTGTCACCTCCATCATCATGAACGCGGTGCTGCTGCGGGTGGGGGGACAGAACGCCGTGTCCATTTACGGCATCCTCATGTATGTGGACGGCCTCATTCAGCCCCTCATGTACGGCTGCTGCGACTCCCTCCAGCCCGCCGTCAGCTACAACTGGGGGGCGGGCAGCAAGGGCCGCATCCTGGCCATTGAGAAGTACTGCTTCTCCGCCGCCGCCGTCATCTCTCTGCTGTCCGCGGTGGTTATGTTCCTGTTCCCCGATCAGATCACCGCCCTGTTCCTGTCCGGGATGGACGAGGGCTTCCTGGCCACCGCCCGGCTGGCCATCCAGCTGTTTGCCTTCACCTATGTGACCCGGTGGTTCTCCTTTGCCTGTCAGAGCTTTATGACCGCCCTGGAGCGGGCGGGGGAGGCCTCCCTCATCTCCATCTCCACCGCCCTGATCTTCCCGGTTCTGCTGCTGGCCGCCCTGTCCCCCTTCGGGCTCACCGGCATCTGGCTGAACTTCGCGGGGAGTTCCCTGCTGGCGGGGATTCTGGCCGGGCTCCTGCTCCTGCGCTTCTGGAAGAAGCACTGGAAAACCGCCTCCGCCACATAAAAAGTGCCCCCGGGCCGTAGGCCCGGGGGCATTCGTTGTTTAGGGGAGGATGATAAGTCCTTGATCCACTGTATTTTCTCCGTCAGAAACGCCATTCCATACAGCGCCGACCTTCCAGGCGTCACATATAGTACCAACATCCACTAAAACGTCCTGTTCCAGTTCGGACGGTTCTGTGGGATTAGGTAATGTTATCTCATCTCCGTTCTGGTCGTAGGTGACGTAGGTGAGCTCGACTGCTTGACCATCTATGGTAATTTGGGTGCTGTTCACGGGCACTTGAACTGTGATTCCGCGATATATGGCAGTTGCGGTTTGTGTTGCATCATTCCAAGTGTAATCCGCACCCAGACCTTCACACAACTGGCGGAAGGAACGCAGACAGCGGTGGACGCCCTCTCTATCTGGGTAGAGGGGATAGGTAATGAGAAACGGCGCCAGATGCAGGTCCGAATCCACAGGAATAGGGTCAGATCCGTCCGCCGGAAATTCCATATTGCCGATGATAATGGATGCCACATTGGAAATGTCCGAGGTCGGAACGGTTCCAAGGTCTCCGTATGAATAAAAGCCGTTATGATCGGAGCCTCTCCCGCCTATCCGTTCCATTTGCGAAGCGGTTAAGATTGTTCCATCCTTAAGCCGGACGGCGCACCAATCGTTGCCCAAGTCCTCCATATATGCCTCAGACTCCACACGCTCGTCCCACTCTCCCGCAAAATAGAGCTGCGTAGGGGCAAAGCAAATATCCGTAATAGTTGCCTGCTGTCCGGTGATGGGGTTGAGCAGCACTTCGGTGTCTGGGGTCAGGTAGATGGAACCGATCACCATATCCAAAGGAACCTCCACAGCGTACTCCTCACCCATGAAACCGGCCCATATCTTTAAGGGGGTATCCAGCGGGCCCATCCATCGATCAAAATTTGCGTCCACCTTCCAGGACCGGCTGGTATCCGAAGAGGCCGGAAGTTCTGCTCCGCCGATTCCGGTACCGGAACATTCGTGGCCGTCGTCCATGATGATGGCATGCATATTACACATGATGGCATCCGGTCCAGTGCTCCCGCTTTTCATCAATCCATCTACCATCTCCTGGCCCCAGACTTCCCGATGGCACTCCGCGATGACCTTGTTACTTTTTAAATCCTCCACCGCCTGTTCATTCAACCCCTCCACGGTGACGGTGGCGTAGACGGTCATGCCGTCGTAGTAGGCGCTGTTGACCGTAAAGCGGTAGTCCTCATTCTCCGCACTGCCCAGGTCCGTCTGAACATAGGGCTCCAGCTGGCTGGTATCCCCGGTAAAAAACAGGTCCAGCACGCCGTAGTGATTGGCCACCGCCACCGCCGACCCGGTGAGCACCACCAGGGCGGCCGCCAGGGACAGCAACAGTTTTTTCTTGTGCATGGGTCTCCTCCTTTTAGTCTGGCTGGCCGGATGTTCCGGCTCCTCCGCCTCGATCTGGTCCATCACCCGGTCCATGACCCGGTCCAGGCCGGGCTCCGGGTACTGGGGGGACAGCTCCAGGTCCTCCCACAGCTCATGGATGTGACTGCGCATCCAGCATCCCTCCTTCCTGGGTCAGACGCTCCTTC
>CASFKT010000267.1 GCA_949295195.1 uncultured bacterium
CTACCGGTTCAGCCAGGACACCAACTATATCCGCCGGGACCGCATCGCCAAGGACGTGCAGTGGAAGACGGACACCCAGTACGGGGAGCTGGACATCACTATCAACTTGTCCAAGCCGGAGAAGGACCCCAAAGCCATCGCCGCCGCCCGGAACCTGCCCGCCTCCAACTACCCCCGGTGCCAGCTGTGCGCCGAGAACGAGGGCTACGCCGGACGGGTGAACCACCCAGCCCGGCAGAACCACCGCATCGTGCCCATCACCATCAACAACTCTCCCTGGTTTTTGCAGTACTCCCCCTATGTGTACTACAACGAGCACTGCATTTGCCTGAACCGGGAGCACGTGCCCATGAAGATCGACCGGGCCTGCTTTGCCAAGCTGCTGGACTTTGTGGGGCAGTTCCCTCACTACTTCGTGGGCTCCAACGCGGACCTGCCCATTGTGGGCGGCTCCATCCTGGCCCACGACCACTTCCAGGGCGGGCGGTACACCTTCGCCATGGAGAAGGCCCCGGTGGAGACCCCCATCTCCTTCCCGGGGTATGAGGATGTCCGGGCGGGCATCGTCAAGTGGCCCATGTCGGTCATCCGCATCACCGCCCCCCAGCCCGACCGGCTGGTGGACTTGGCCGACCGCATCCTCACCTCCTGGCGGGGCTATACCGACGAGAGCGCCATGATTTTGGCCGAGACCGACGGAGAGCCTCACAACACCATCACCCCCATTGCCCGCCGGCGGGGGGAGGACTACGAGCTGGACCTGGTGCTGCGCAACAACCTGACCACGCCGGAGCACCCTCTGGGCCTCTACCACCCCCACGCCGAGCTCCACCACATCAAAAAGGAGAACATCGGCCTCATCGAGGTGATGGGGCTGGCCGTCCTCCCCGCCCGTCTGAAGGCGGAGCTGGCCGCGGTGGCGGACAAGCTGGTCTCCGGCGGCGATCTGCGGGAGGACCCCCTGACGGCGGCCCACGCCGACTGGGCGGAGGGCTTTGCCCCCAACTACACCTTTACGGCGGACAACGCCATGGACATCGTGCGCAAGGAGACCGGCCTGGTCTTTGCCCAGGTGCTGGAGTGCGCCGGCGTCTATAAGCGCACCCCGGAGGGGCAGGCGGCCTTCCTGCGCTTTATCCAGCAGGTGTAAACGGCCGCGCTCCAAGAGAACAGAAAACATCCCGGCTTCGGCGGTCCGCCGAAGCCGGGATGTTTTTTTTGCATGCCATTTCGTCAGTAGTCGAATTTGCAGTAGTCGTAGGCGTTGATGATGTTGGTCTCCCCCCGCACCGTCCACTGGGGGATGTTGGCCCCATAATTTCGGTGGATGTGGCCGTGGACGAAGTATTTGGGCTGGTACCGGTCCAGAAGCCCCACGAAGCACTGAAAGCCCTGGTGGGAGAGGGTGTCAAAGTCGTTGATGTGCCGGGCGGGGGCGTGGGTGAGCAGGATGTCGAACCCCTTGTTTTTCCACAGCTGGAACTGCATTTTCCGGATGCGGCGGCTCATCTGCCCCTCGGTGTACATATTGCGGCCGTTCTGATAGCGGTGGGAGCCGCCCAGCCCTAGAATCCGCACGCCACCGCAGACCACGATGCGGTCCTCCGCGCAGATGCAGCCCTCGGGCGGCGAATCCAGAAAGCTGTCGTTGTGGTTGCCCCGGACGTATACCACCGGGCAGCGGGCCAGGGTGGCGAGAAATTCCAGATACTCCCGCCGCAGATCCCCGCAGGCCAGAATCAGGTCGAACTCGCTCAGCTTGCCCGGGGTGTAGTAGTCGTAGTAATAGGCGGACTCCTTGTCCGCGACAGCCAATACTCTCATGTATCCGCCCTCCTGTCCAGACAGCGGGCGGCGTTCCCCCATCCGGTGTTAAGTGTCAGTCTGTTTTTCCTTGGTGGAGGGGACCCCCACAATGCCCACCGTGGCCTTGGCGGCCTCGCTCAGCTCATCATAGGTGGGGATGGAGCCCACGATGTTGTCCACCAGCCAGTCCATGTTGATGATGTCCTCTGTGCTCAAGGTGTCGGACGCTCCAATGATCTGCCGGCCGCCCTGTGCGTACAGGGGGCCGCGGAAGGGGTGGCAGTTCCCGCTGCAGATGCCGTCCCGGAGGATGGCGGCCAGCTTCTGGGCGCTGTCCGGCAGCTTATCCGAGCAGCACAGCTCCACCACGCCGGCGGACATGCCCCAGTAGTAGTTCAGGGCCTTCCGGCTCTCCTGGTACTCCGACTGGAAGGACTTGTTTCGGATGCGCCGCAGCAGCTCCTCGTAGTACACGCCCCACCGCCAGACCGGCATGGCCAGGTTTACCTGGCCGTCCTCCCCCACCAGGGAGAGGCCGAAGCTGCTGTCCTTCCAGCCCCCCAGCTTGGTGAGGTCCTGGGCAGAGATGAGGCGGATGCCCCGGTCGGTCAGACGCTGGACCGCCGACTCCCCGCTGGACACGGAGGACCACTCCAGATAGACCCGGGTGCGGGGGTTGGTCAGCTGGACCCCCAGAGCGAAGGCGTTGATGGAGGCCACCTGGCCGAAAATGGGGTAGTCCCCCACATAGCCGATGCTGTCTCCGCCGGCCAG
>CASFKT010000268.1 GCA_949295195.1 uncultured bacterium
GTAAGGCCGCCCGCGTGGGCTTATTGTACGCCAAAATCCCCATATTTTATCCCAAAACTATGTAAAGCTATTTTACCGTCCAGGCCATGGGAATAAACAGTTTTGAAAACTGCTCGATGGCAAAAGGATCGGTCATGCCGATTCCCACGGGGCGGGCCCCGTGGGAGCCCTTTTGATTTTAAATGCTCGGGCGAAGTGAATTCGCCCCACGCCAAGGTTTCCGCCTGCGGCGAAAACGCTTGTACGCGCTGCGCGCGCCCCATCTGCGATGGGGCCCCCATCGCCGGCCCTATTTCACGGTCCAGGCCATGGGAATGAACAGCTTTGTAAACTGTTCGATGGCAAAAGGATCGGTCATGCCGGCGATGTAGTCGCACACGGCCCGGTCCACGCCCTCCTCCAGGCGGATCTCCTGAAAGTCGGGGGGGAGCTCGTCCGGGTTTTTCTGGTAGTGCTCGAACAGCCGCCGGAGCATCTCCTGGGCTTTTCCTTCCTCGCCCTTGGCCAGGGGGTTGGTGTAGACGCTCTCGAACATGAACTCCCGCAGGGCGGCCATGGCCTCTCCCACCTCCGGGGACTGACAGATGGCGTCCTGGTCCCGGCTGGCGGTGATCACGTCCTCCACCAGGGCGTTGATCCGCTCCCCGTGGGTGAAGCCCAGAATTTTGGAGATAGCCAGGGGGATGTCCATGGGGTAGATGATCCCGCCCCGGAGGGCGTCCTCAATGTCGTGGTTGATGTAGGCGATCTGGTCGGCCAGGCGGACCACCTGGCCCTCCAGGGTGGCGGCCTGCTGTCCCTTGGTGTGGCAGACGATGCCGTTGCGCACCTCCCAGGTGAGGTTCAGACCCTCGCCCTCCTTCTCCAGCCGGTCCACCACCCGCAGGGACTGCTGGTAGTGGGCGAAGCCCCCGGGCATGATGGAGTTGAGCAGCCGCTCTCCGGCGTGGCCGAAGGGGGTGTGGCCCAGGTCGTGGCCCAGGGCGACGGCCTCGGTCAGGTCCTCATTCAGGGAGAGGGCCCGGGCGATGGTCCGGGCGATGCGGTTGACCTCCAGGGTGTGGGTCATGCGGGTGCGGTAGTGGTCCCCCTCCGGCTGGAGGAATACCTGGGTCTTGTGCTTCAGCCGCCGGAAGGCCTTGCTGTACACGATGCGGTCGATGTCCCGCTGGAAGCAGGTGCGGATGGAACACTCCTCCTCCGGGCGCTGGCGGCCGCGGCTGTCTTTGGCCTGACAGGCGCGGGGGCCCAGAAGGGACGCCTCCACCTGCTCCCGGTGTTCCCGGGGTGTCATAGGCAGAACCTCCTTTCCCACGGGCAAAAACCCTTCTACTACAATATACGAAAAAACAAGGGAATTTCCTTCTTGGTTCCGAAAAAAATTTGAAAATTTTTCGCCTCACTGACCTGAGCGGTCCCGCAGCCAGCTGGGCAGGTTCCGGGCTCTGATGCTGGAGACGATGCCCATGGCGGCGTACAGGGTGATAATGGAGGAGCCGCCGTAGCTGAAGAAGGGGAGGGTGAGGCCCATCACGGGGAAGATGAACAGGCACATCCCCACATTGGCCGCCACCTGAATGAGCAGCATGCCCGCCATCCCCATGGCCACATAGGCGTGGAAGGGGGAACTGGCGTTCCGGGCCACCCAGATGCACCGGAGGATGATAAGGGAGAGCAGCAGCAACAGAATTAGGCAGCCCACCATGCCCAGTTCCTCGCCGCACACGGCGAAGATAAAATCGGTGTGCCGGGCGGGGAGCGCGCCGGTGGTGGAGTGAGTCATGCTTCCCTGGAGATAGCCCTTGCCGAAAATCTGCCCGGAGCCAATCGCCAGAACGGAGCGGGTCTGCTGAAGGCCCACCCCATGGGGATCAAAGCTGTGGTCAAAGATCACCCGGATGCGCTTGATGAAATACACGCTGTCCCAGGCGGCTGTGTTGGGCAGCACAAAGATCCAGAGCACCGCAAAGCCAATGACAACAGCGCCGATTGCCAGCACGAACCAGCGCAGCTTCACCCCAGCGCTCCAGGCCATGGTGGCGAAGATAAAGGTGTACACCACGCACATGCCCATGTCGCCGCACACGGCGGCGATGAGCCCCAGCATAAAGGCGGCGTAAGCGCCGATTTGGAGGACCGAGAATACTGAGCCGATGTCCCGGCCTTGGCTTTGGATTTTTGTGATCAGAAGGGCGAGCAGGAGAATGAACGGGAGCTTATCAATCTCGTTGGGCTGTATCTCCATGGGAAAGCCGGGAATATCCAGCCAGTTCAGATTGCCCGCGTCATGGTCTGTGCCCAGTGGGGTGAGCAGCAGGAGGATAAACAGAACGCTGGCCCCAAACACCAGCTTCCAGTTTTTCTCCATGAACAGCTGAAAGTCGATGAAGGTACACAGGATATAGATGACGACTCCCAGAAGAATCGCTACGGATTGGATGATAACAGCCCGGTTATTCCCGTTGTACCGGGTGGCGGAATAGATCAGCGCCACGCCATAGGCGCTGGCCAGCAGACACAGGAGCAGAAGGAGCTTGTCCCCTTTTTTCCAGAACTCCTGAAGGGGGGAG
>CASFKT010000269.1 GCA_949295195.1 uncultured bacterium
CCGGTGACCGCCCGGGCCACGTCCACCACTTCCTTCACCGTGAAGCCCACGCCGTTGCCCAGGTTGAACACGTTGTTGTCCCCGCCATTGAGCAGGTAGTCCAGGGCCAGGATGTGGGCCTGGGCCAGGTCGGTGACGTGGATATAGTCCCGGATGCAGGTGCCGTCCTTGGTGGGGTAGTCGTCGCCGAAGATGGACACCGCCTCCCGCTGTCCCAGGGGCACCTGGAGGATGATGGGGATGAGGTGGGTCTCCGGGTTGTGGGCCTCGCCGATGGCCCCGGAGGGGTGGGCGCCGCAGGCGTTGAAGTACCGCAGAGCAACATACCGAAGGCCGTGGGCCTTGGACACCCAGCCCATCATCTGCTCCATGGACAGCTTGGTGTTGCCGTAGCAATTGGTGGGGACGGTCTTGTCGTCCTCCAGGATGGGCACCCGTTCGGGCTCGCCGTAGGTGGCGGCGGTGGAGGAGAAGACGATCTTATCCACCCCGTGCTCCACCATGGACTTCAGGAGCACCATGGTGCCGTGGAGGTTGTTGTCGTAATACTTCAAAGGGTCGGACATGGACTCCCCCACCTGGGAGGAGGCGGCAAAGTGGATCACGCCCTCGATGTGCTCTGCCTGGAACAGGGTGTCCAGGGCGCCCTTGTCCCGGATGTCCAGCTGATAGAATTTCGCCTTGGGGTGGACGGCGGCCCGGAAGCCGGTCTGAAGGTTGTCGGCCACCACCACCTCGCGGCCCGCGTCGATGAGTTCATATACCGTGTGGGAGCCGATGTAGCCGGCTCCGCCCAATACTAAGATCGCCATAGTTTTATGCGCTCCTTTCTTCCATTCGGATCGAAAATCAGCCCCAGAGGACGGTGCCGCCCACGGGGCGGATGCTCAGCACGTGGCAGCTGCCCGCGCCCAGCGCGCTCTCCACCTGGGATTTGAAGGACTCCAGCAGGTCCAGGGGGACAAAGGCCTGGATGGTGCCGGCGAAGCCGCCGCCGTGGACCCGGCAGGCACCCCGGCCGTTCAGGGCCCGCTCAGCCACCGTCAGGGCCACGGCCATGGCCTGCTCCTGGACCGCCCCGGTGGGGGTGATGTCCTGGAGCAGCTCCCAGGAGGAGCGGCCCGACTGCTCCACCAGGGTCAGGAAGGCCTCCATGTTTCCCTGTTCCAGGGCGTCGGCCTCCTGCTCCGCGCGCCGGTCGTCGGCAAAGAAGTGGAGGGCCCGGAGGACCGCCCGGTCTCCCGCCGCCTTCCGCAGCTGGGGCAGCTGGGAGAGCACCTGGGCCTCGTCCGCCTCCCGCAGCACATCCTTACCGAAGAAGGCGGCCACCGCCCGCATCTCCTTGGGGATGGAGTCGTACTCGCCGGTGAGGGCGGCGTGGCTGGCCCCCGAGTCCACAATGCACAGTGCGTAGCCCAGGGCGTTCAGGTCCACCGCCACCGACCGCACCACGGGGGCGGCGGGGTCGGCGAAGTCGATGGCCACCGCGCCGCCCACGGAGGAGGCGGTCTGGTCCATGAGGCCGCTCTGCTTGCCGAAATAGAGGTTCTCCGCCTTCTGGCCCATCTGGGCGATCTCCACCGCCGTCAGCTCATCCCGGCAGAACAGGTGGTTTTCGATGACCCCCAGCAGCACCTCGCAGGCCGCCGAGGAGGACAGGCCGGAGCCGGGCAGCACGTCGGAGACGGCGTAGGCGTCAAAGCCGGCCACGGGGTAGCCCCGCCGGGCGGCCTGGGCCGCCATCCCCCGCACCAGGGCGGCGGTGGACTCCTTCTCCTCCTCCTTGGGGTCCAGGGTGTCCAGTTCCACCTCCACCAGGGGCCAGCCCTCCGACTGGAAGCGGATGGTGTTGGTGCCGTTGGGGGCGGCGCAGGCGGAAAAATCCAGGTTCACCGCCGCGGCCAGCACCCGTCCGTGCTGGTGGTCGGTGTGGTTGCCGCAGATCTCCGTGCGGCCCGGGGCGGAACACAGCGTCACAGGGGTGTCCTCTCCCGCGCCGAAAGTCCGCTGGAAGCCGTCCAGCAACTGAGTGACCCGCTGCCGGCCAGGCGCGGGGTCCCCGCACATCAGGCGGGCCAGAGCCTCGTCCAGCTCGCCGGCCGCCAGCGCAGTGCGTACTTCGCCCAAATTATGCATGGTCATCCGAACTCCTTTTTCACTCCGGGCGGCCGGTCTGTTGATTCCGGCCGGCCCGGTCTTCTGTCTTTTTATCATAGCACGGCCCGCCTGCTTTTCCAAGCACTCTATGGGGCCGCCTGACACAGCGCTGCCCCGGCCAGAGAGCCGGGGAAAAGCCGCCGCAAAGCAGACGGATTCTTATGTCTGCCTTGCAGCGGCTTTCTGCACAGATGAGAAGAATTACTTCTTCTGGACGTACTTGAGGCAGTCCAGTGTGACAGCCACAAGGATGATGATGCCGGAGAACACGAACTGCAGGTTGGTGTCAATGCCCAGCACAGTCAGGGAGTAGGTCAGAGCGGTGAAGATAAACACGCCCACGACCACGCCCGAAATCTTACCGATGCCGCCGGTGAAGGAGATACCGCCCACCACGCAGGCGGCGATGGC
>CASFKT010000270.1 GCA_949295195.1 uncultured bacterium
CAGCCCCCGCCAGTGCCTCTATTTTGTCATCTTCATCCTGGTGCTCCAGCAGATCGACGGAAATATTCTCCACCCGAAGATCTTGGGCAGCTCGGTGGGGCTGGCCTCCTTTTGGGTGCTGTTCTCCGTGCTCCTCTTCGGCGGGCTGTTCGGCTTTGTGGGCATGGTGCTGGGCGTGCCCGTGTTCGCCATGTTCTACAGCGTGGTCAGCCGCCTGGTGCGCCGGGGACTGAAAAAGCGGGGCCTGCCCCTGAGTACGGAGGAGTACCTGGGAAAGACCGGTCCGCTGGCGGCGGAAAAGGCGGAAACAGACGGTACAGAAGAATAAACCTAAAAAACAGGGACGGTCCATCGGACCGTCCCTATTTCTGTGATTCTGCTACACCGCCAAGATGTCCAGCCAAAACCGCCACAGCAGGACGGCCAGGAGCAGCAGCTGGAGCGTCAGGCGGAGGATGGTCTGCCGGGGGGAGAAGGGACCGGGGCGGGGTGGGAGGGGATCGCCCTCCTGCAGCCGCCGGCGCAGGTCCTGGAGCACCCGGTTTGCCCGTTTAGCGTCCCAAAGGTTCAGAAGGGCCAGGGGGATGAAGCATATAAAAAGTGCAGGAATGCCGTTCTCCCAAAGCCGTGGCATGAAACAGGGGAGCTCCAGGATACATAGAAACAGAACAAAAATCCCGAATGACATCTCCCACCGCAGGTTTCGGGCCGCGGTACGGATGAGGGGCTCCAGGGCCAGCTCCAAGGTCTGGGGGTCCGGATTGGGCTCCGGGGCCTCCGGGTCGTCGGTGGAAAAGAGGACCATGGAGGAGGAGGCCCAGCCCTCGCACTGCCAGCCGAAGCTGGCGAACAGCTCCACCAGGTCCTCCGGCGGCTTTTGGAGGAGAAACTCCCGCTCACGGCCGCAGCAGGGCTGAATGCGGAAACGCAGGGGCCGGGGGTTCCCCCGCCGGAATCGGGCGGTCCATGATTTCAGCCGCTCCAGATACAGTCCCTTGCAGGCCATCTCCTCCAGCCATCCCTCCATGCCGGGCAGGTCATAGGGGGGAACAGGGAGCCATTTTCGGACATGCTCCATGGTGAGAATACACCTCCTACGAGTTTGGCGTGAGCATGGCGGCAATTTCGTCGTACCAGTCGCTCAGGTCCAGGGCCCCATTGTAAGTCAGCCGCAGCACCCGGTCCCCCTCCAGGGCGACCACGTCCCAGTTTTCTTCCTCCCGATGGACCAAAAACTCCTCCGCGCCGGGAACCGCCTCCCGCTGAAAGTCCAGTTGGTCCGGAGCGGAATCACCGAAGTTCCGATCCCGCGCCACCTGCTGGGTGAGGTCGGCCAGCTGGGCCCAGGCATATTCCGAACCGGCCGCTATGTAGTAGTACAGGTCCATCTGCCCGTACCCCGCAGCTCCGGTGCCCCCCTGCTGGACGATGTAATAGGTCTGAATGGGGGAGAAGATCGGGTTGCGCTTCATAGTTGCCGCATTGTAGTAGATGGTGATGTCGGCCTGCTCAGCCATCTCAGGGGAGAGGTCTACATGCTCGCTGGCGGTCCAATTCTCCCAAGGCGTCCAGCCGCCGTCCCCCGCCATCTCCTCCAGGGTGAGCAGAGAGAAGTCCGGCTGAAATTCCTCCAGAGGAATGTTCTTCTCAACTTTGTCGGTGAGAGAGGCCAGAAGGGCGGCCGACACACCCGTCAGCAGCAGGACCGCGGCGGCGCGGGTAAATAGCCGCTGGAGCCGGTAGGGCCAAAGGGGGAGGCTGGGCCGCACCGTCTGGTCTCTGCGGGCCCGGCGGCGGAGCAGGACCACAGTCAGGAGATCACTTCCCAGGACCAGCGCCAGCAGGACCCAAAGCAGGACCAGAAGGACCTGGACTAGGGCGACCAGGGGGATGGCCAGGTGGGGAGACTGCTGGAGGTCCATCTCCATGGCGGCGATGGATGCCCTCAGCCCCAGGTTCAGGGCAATAAGGAACAGAAGGAGCAACAGGTTGCCTTTTGGAAAGCGCAGGGCGTACCGGAAGGAATCCGGGTCGGTGTAGGGTTCCTGGGCCTCCGGATCGTCGGTGGAAAAGAGGTACAGGGTGGTCCAGGGCCGGCCGATGTCCCCCTCGTAGATCCACCCCGCGCCGGCATACAGCTCCAGCAGCTCCTGGGACGGCTTCTCCTGAGACTGCTGCTGCCCCTGGGCGGGGCACACCCAGTACCGGCGGTGGGGGTGGGGGCCGTCCCGGCGGAATTTGACCCGGGCCAGGGAGAACAAGTTCTGCTGAACACGGTGCACCAGAAGGCCCTTCCCGGCCATCTCCTCCAGCCAGGACTCAAAGCGGGGAAAGTCCATGGGGCTCACCGGGGACCACTTGGTGACCCGATTCTTTTGTTTCCCCATCGTTCGTCACTCCTTATTTCAATTTGATTTTTGCCCGTAACATGTTTCCCGAGGTAGAGGTTCGGGGCGCGGCGGCCCGACGCGCCCTTGGCATGGGCGCCTCTTGCGGCCGCCTATGGCCGAACTCTTTGGGATAAAACGAGCTGGGCAGGGCGGGGGCTTGCCCCCGCCGCC
>CASFKT010000271.1 GCA_949295195.1 uncultured bacterium
GTCGGCGGATATGCTGGAGATCCTGGAGGGCCGGGACTTTTCTTTCCCCTGCGTGCTGTACAGCGGGGACACCGGCTTTCACTCCGGGGCCCGGACCCTTCTCCCTCTGCTGCGGGAGCGGGGCGTCTCCGTCCGGGTGCTGCCCGGCGTCTCCAGCCTGCAATATTTTGCCGCCCAGCTGGGCCGCCCCTGGCAGGAGTGGTCCGTCGTCTCCGCCCATGGCCTGACCTGCGACCCGGTGGGGGAGGTGCTCGCCGCCCGGGGCTGTCCGGTGTTCTTTCTCACCGGCGGTGCCGGTGGTGCGGGCGCGCTGTGTCAGAGGCTCTCCCAGGCCGGTCTGGGCCACCTCACCGCCACGGTGGGTGAGGACCTGTCCTACCCCGGCGAGCGCATCCGCTCCGGCCCGGTGTATGAGCTGGCGGGACAGGTGACCGCCCCCCTGTCCGTCCTGCTGGTGGAGGGGTACGAGCCCCCCGCCAACGCCCCGCGCTCCCAGGGGCTGGACGACAGCGTATTCCTCCGGGGAGACGTGCCCATGACCAAGCAGGAGGTGCGCGCCGCCGTCCTGGCCAAGCTGGAGGTCCGGGACGGGGAGACCTACTGGGACGTGGGGGCGGGCACCGGCGCACCGGCTCGGTGTCGGTGGAGCTCTCCCTCCTGGCCCCCCGCAGCCGGGTGTATGCGGTGGAGTACAAGGGGGAGGCCTGCGCCCTCATCCGGGCCAACCGGGAGCGGTTCGGGGCCTATAACCTGGAACTGGCAGAGGGGCGGGCCCCCCAGGCCCTGGAGGAGCTCCCCGCCCCGGACGGCGTCTTTATCGGGGGCAGCGACGGGGAATTGTTCCCCATTTTACAGGTGGCTGTGGAAAAAAATCCCGCCGTGCGGGTGTGTCTCACCGCCATCGCGGTGGAGACCCTGGGGGCGGCTGCGGCCGCCCTCACCCAGCTGGGCATGGAGCCCAGGATCACCCAGATCACCGTGGCTCGCAGCAGACCCGCCGGCGGGCTCAACCTGATGCTGGGGCAGAACCCAGTGTGGATCATCACGGGACACAGGGAGGCGCTGGTATGAAGCTGGAACACGGGACCCCCATGGATATCGAGGAGGAGAGCATGCGCATCATCCGGGAGGAGCTGTCCGCTATGGGCGTCACCCTCCCCCCGGACCGGGCGGCGGTGGTGCTCCGGGCCATCCACACCACGGCGGACTTCGACTACGCCCGAAACCTCTGGTTCACCCCCGGGGCGGTGGAGGCGGGGGTGGCCGCCCTGAAGGCCGGGACCCCCATCGTCACCGACACCAACATGGCCCGCTCCGGGGTCAACCGGACGGCCTGTGAGGCCCTGGGGGTGGAGCGCCTGTGCTATATGGCCGACCCGGAGGTGGCCCGTCAGGCCAGAGAACAGGGCACCACCCGGGCCGCGGCGGCGGTGGACAGGTGGGCCGCGGAGCATCCCGGGACCGTCTGCGCCGTGGGCAACGCCCCCACCGCCCTGCTGCGCATGGCGGAGCTCATGGAGGCGGGGGCCCTCCGCCCCGCCCTGGTCATCGGGGTCCCCGTGGGATTTGTCAACGTGGTGGAGAGCAAGGAGCGCATCTGGAACCTGTGCCGCCGTATGGGCGTCCCAGCTATCGCGGCCATGGGCCGAAAGGGGGGCTCCACCGTGGCGGCCGCCATCTGTAACGCCCTGCTCTATCAGGCGGCCGGGATGCGGAAATAGCGCGGATTTTCGTGGACTTTTCCACAAAGTTGTGGTACAATGTGCAATACTCGCGGCCGGACGGTGGAGATCGCTGCCCGGCCCTTTCTGCGTCTCAAACCAAAGGAGGAATTTCCCTTGCAGCAGATGTCCGGCACGCTGATAAACCTTGTGATTTATTTGGCCCTGGTGGTGCTGGGGGCCTTTCTCGGCTCCCGCCCCGGGGTGCGCTCCCGGCCCATGCCCTGGCTGGGGCGGTTTCAGACGGCGGCCCTGCTGCTGCTCATCTTCACCCTGGGGGCGGAGCTGGGGGCCAACGAGGAGATCGTGTCCTCTCTGGGGACCATCGGCCTCAACGCCTTTGTCATCACCATCACCTCCATGATCGGCAGCATGCTGGCGGTCCACGCCCTTCGGAAGTACATCCTGAAAATGGACGCCTTTGGCCGCACCGCCCAGGAGGCCCAAGCGGAGGAGGCCCAGGCCAGCCACGAGAAGGCCCACGTGGACCACAGCCTCACTGTCTTAATCGTGGCCGCCGTGGTCCTGGGCATGCTGGGCGGGTACTTTGTCCTCCCCGACTCGGTCACCGCCCACTGCGGGACGGTCATCAACTTCGGCCTCTACCTGCTTCTGCTTCTGGTGGGGGTGGACATGGGGCGGCAGGGCACCATGCTCCAGGACGTGAAGGCCGCCGGGTTCCGGGTCCTCCTGGTCCCCCTGGCCGTGATGGTGGGCACCTTCGCCATGACTGCCCTGGCCGGCATCTTCCTCCCCCTGGGCCCCAAGGACTGCGTGGCCGCCTCCGCCGGCTTCGGGTGGTACTCCCTGGCCCCCACCCTGCTGGCCCCCTACTCCCTCACCGTGTCGGCCACCGCCTTTCTCTCCAACATCATGCACGAGCTCTTCTCCATCGTGGCCGTCCCCGTGGTGGCCAAAAAGCTGGGCTACATCGAGGCGGTGGCCCTCCCCGGCGCCACCGCCATGGACACCGTCCTGCCCGTGGTGGTCAGCGCCACCTGCGACCGCATGGCCATCTACTCCTTCGCCTCGGGGGTGATCCTGTCTCTGTCTGTGCCGGTGCTCATCCCGGCCATCATCGCCCTGCCGTTCTGACCGCTTTGGACCAGCCACAGTTCAATATCTCTTACTCCTGTCCCCCGGGCGGTTCCACATTGCCGCCCGGGGGCTTTTTCCCCTTTTTCTGCAACGGCCCCCTCCTTTCTCCGTCTATGTAGAGGGAGACGCCCTCACTCTGAATCCCGGCGGCTGGATCTATGAGGTCCGGGCCGGCTGGGACCGCATGCCCGACTTTGAGGGAACCAGCAGCTACACCG
>CASFKT010000272.1 GCA_949295195.1 uncultured bacterium
GGAGCGGCGCAGCTCCTCCTGGATGGCGGTGAAGGGGACCACGTGGACGGTGAGCCGCCCGGTCCAGGGGGTGAGCAGGCGGGCCAGCTCCAGCACCTTGTCCTTGGCCTCCGGGGAGGTATAGGGGTAGGAGAAGAAGTGGACCATGTCCAGAGCCACCCCACGCTTGGCAATCATCCAGGAGGCCACCGGGGAGTCGATGCCCCCGGACAGCAGGGAGACCGCCCGGCCGTTGATACCCACAGGCAGGCCGCCCGCCCCGGGCTGGGCCTGGGCGTGGACATAGGCGGCGTAGTCCCGCACCTCGATATATACGGTGAGCTCCGGGTGGTGGACGTCCACCTCCAGATTGTCATAGGCCTCGTGGAGCTCGCCGCCCACGTACTGGCTGAGCTGGATGGAGGTCATGGGGAAGGTCTTGTCCGCCCGCTTGGTCTCCACCTTGAAGGATTTGGCGGAGCGCAGCTCGGCATCCAGGAATTCCTTGGCGGTGGCCAGAATGGCGTCCTTGTCCTTCTCACAGGGCCGGGCCAGGGACAGGCCCGCGATGCCGAACACCTTTTTCAGGGCCTCATAGGCCCCCGGCACGTCGCAGCTGTCGTCTTTGGGCTCCACGTAAGTGGCCGATTGGCGGGTGTATACCCGGAACTGGCCGTAGGGGTGGAGGCGGCGGTGGATGTTGGCCTGGAGCTTGTCCTCAAAGCTGCGGCGATTCAGGCCCTTTAATACTAATTCGCCCAACTTGAGCAGAATGATTTCGTTCATTGGGATTCCTCACTTTTTTGTTCTATGTTCCTCACATTATAGCGAATCAGGCGGGAAATGTCTAGTTGCTGGGTGGATTCTGTAAAAGGTTTAGCAAGCGAATCCCATCATATAGTCCCTGGCAGTAAAAGAATTTCAGTTTGCGTTCCGTGTGGCGTTGAAAATCTGCGGCGATTTCTTGTAAAAGATCCTGCTGATCCAGAGAAAGTGCGTCCATCAGCAGGCCGGTTGTGTTGTGGCTCCACTGTTCAAAATAGTAATGTTCCGCAGTGCTTTGGTCCTGCCGCTTAGCTTCCTCATATAATTGATCCCATAGGTTTTCCCAAATTGTATTTTCCTGCATGTCTGGTTCATCCTTTCTTTAGGGTGGATGAAAATAGTATAGTGTGGGAAAGCAGATGGGAGAGAACCCATTTCGGTCCATGAGAGATTTTTTAAGGAGGTTTTGCTTTTTTAAGCCTTCCCCCTGGGGGGAAGGTGGCCCCGAAGGGGCCGGATGAGGGGGCGGTGCAGGAGCGGCTTTTTCCAGGCGTAGGGCGCGATGACTCGGCGCGCCACCTTTCCGGTATCGTTTGCGCAGAGATATTTCGCCGCTGCGGCGGCGAGTGACTTTCTGGACGGCCAGAAAGTCACCAAAGAACCGCTGGGGACGCGGCCGACGGGCACTTCGTGCCCATAGGACCGCTTTCCCCAGACCCCGTTTACGGGGGACGCGTACCTGTCAGGATGAGCAAAATTTCCGGCGCGTGAAAATCTGAGTGGGTGTCTAAATTCCCGCCGGGCCACTGGGCCCTGGCTGTTCTAAAATTGCGGCTGGTGCGGTTTCACTTCCGCGCCTAGGTTTGCCGAACCAACGCTCCCACCTCGTTTCCCGCTGTAGGGGTGCACAGTGTGCGCCCGCGGGCCGCCGAGGTCGTCGGCCCCTACGGAACGGCCGGAGAGTTTCCCGTATTTCGAAGGGGCGACCTTTGGCCGCCCGCAAGCCTTCCCCCTGCAAGGGGGAAGGTGCCGAGCGCATGCGAGGCGGATGAGGGTGGGCTTCGGAATGGCAGAACCCTCTCGACGGGCCGGCCAGTGTCCGGCCCCTACGAAAAAGAAGGGCCCGCTTCCAAATCCCCCGTAGGGGCGGCCCCATGTGGCCGCCCGCCGTTTTTCTCTGCACAACTTGAGCCCCGCCGCAAACAAAGGCGCTTTCAAACGGGGGGGGGGTACCCGGCTCTCGATTACAGCCCGGTCCAGCGGCAGCGAAAGACGAGGGGCGGCGAAATCCCCCTATAAAAATTAACCAATTCAAGCCCAAACGACAAAAATCATCTCTCTGCCGGGCATACTACGCTGGGGGTGAGGAAGATGAGCAAACACAAAACCAAACGGTCATCCCAACAAATGGGGGAGAACCTGCGCCTGAATCCCCAGCTGCGCCTGTGTCCTAAATTTGATCCGGACAGCATCGCCATGTTTCACGTGTCGGAACCGGGGGACATGGGTGTCCGGGTGGTGGACAACTGCGCGGAGGAGCACATCATGTAAAAAGTGTGCAGAAGGGCCCCAGCCTGCGGCTGGGGCCCACAGCTTGTCGAAAAACCTCTGTTCAGACGAATCCGCCCGAGTGTTGGCGGGGGAGCTCGAGGGGGCGGCAGCCCGCCTCGAGTGGGATCGAATGCCCTGAATGCCTTGCATGGCAAGGCGTTCAGCGAGCGCAGCGAGGACTTT
>CASFKT010000273.1 GCA_949295195.1 uncultured bacterium
CAGCTTCACCCGCTGGGCCTCGCCGCCGGACAGGGTGGTGGAGGCCTGGCCCAGCTTCACATAGCCCAGGCCCACCTCCTCCAGGGTTTTCAGGCGGTTATAGATCCGGGGCAGGTTCTCAAAGAAGGGCAGGGCCTCGTCCACCGTCATCTCCAGCACCTCGTAGATGTTCTTGCCCTTGTAGTGGACCTCCAGGGTCTCCCGGTTATAGCGCTTGCCCTTACACACCTCGCAGGGGACGTAGATGTCCGGCAGGAAGTGCATCTCGATTTTCAGCAGGCCGTCCCCCTGGCAGGCCTCACACCGGCCGCCCCGGGTGTTGAAGGAGAACCGCCCCGGCCCGTAGCCCCGGGCCTTGGCGTCCTGGGTGGAGGCGAACAGCTCCCGGATGTCGTTGAACAGCCCCGTGTAGGTGGCGGGGTTACTGCGGGGGGTGCGTCCGATGGGGGACTGGTCGATGTCGATGACCTTGTCCAGGAACTCCTCTCCCTCAATGCGGTCGTGCTTACCCGGGCGGACCTTCACCCGGTTCAGGTCGGCCCCCAGCTTTTTATAGAGAATCTCGTTGATCAGGGAGGACTTTCCGCTCCCAGACACGCCGGTGACGCAGATAAAGGTCCCCAGGGGGAAGTCCACGTCGATGTGCCGCAGGTTGTTCTCCGCCGCCCCGATCACCTTCAGGTGCTTGCCGTTCCCGGTCCGCCGCTCCTTGGGGACGGGAATTTTTCTGCGCCCGGACAGGTAGTCGCCGGTGATGGAGCCGGGGGTGTTCATCACCTCCTTGGGGGGGCCCGCCGCCACGATCTCGCCCCCGTGGACGCCCGCCCCCGGGCCCACGTCGATGATATAGTCGGCCTCCCGCATGGTGTCCTCGTCGTGCTCCACCACCAGCAGGGTGTTGCCCAAGTCCCTCAAATCTTTCATGGTCTTCAGGAGCATGTCGTTGTCCCGCTGGTGCAGACCGATGGAGGGCTCGTCCAGGATATACAGCACCCCCATGAGAGAGGAGCCAATCTGGGTGGCCAGGCGGATGCGCTGGCTCTCGCCGCCGGACAGGGAGCCCGCCCCCCGGGACAGGGTGAGGTACTGAAGGCCCACCGACTGGAGGAAGCCCAGCCGATTTTTGATCTCCTTCAAAATCTGCTCGGCAATCATCATCTGGGTCTCGGACAGCTCCAGGTGGTCCACAAAGTCCAGGGCCTGAGTGACGGATTTGTGGCAGAACGTATCAATGTCCAGGCCGCCCACCGTGACCGCCAGGGACTCCTTCCGCAGGCGGCGGCCCTGGCAGGTGGGGCAGGGACACTCGCTCATGCAGTCCTCCAGCTCCCGGCGCATGGCGTCGGACTGGGTCTCCTTATAGCGGCGCTCCAGGTTGTTGCAGATACCCTCGAAGGGCTGATGGAGGGTGCCCTTCCCCCGGGGCTGGTCATAGTGGAGGGTGAGCTCCTCCCCCTTGGTGCCGTAGAGGATCACGTCCATGACCTCCTTGGACAGGTCCTTCACCGGGGTGTCCAGCTTGAAGCGGTACTTCTTGGACAGGGCGTCAAAGTACATGCGGGAGATGCCGTCGGACTTGATGTTGCTCCAGCCGGAGGCGGTGATGGCCCCCTCCAGGATGGACAGGTTCTTGTTGGGGATGACCAGGTCCGGGTCCACCTTCAGCTGGCTGCCCAGGCCGGTGCAGGTGGGGCAGGCCCCGTAGGGGTTGTTGAAGGAGAACATGCGGGGAGTGAGCTCCTCGATGGACACGCCGCAGTCCTCGCAGGCGTAGTTCTGGGAGAACAGGATGTCCCGGTCCTCCCCCACCACGTTGATGACCACCAGGCCGCCGGACAGGCCGGAGGCAATCTCCACCGAGTCGGTGAGCCGTCGGGTGATGTCGTCCCGGATGACCAGCCGGTCCACCACAATCTCGATGGAGTGCTTTTTGTTCTTCTCCAGCTTGATTTCCTCGGAGAGGTCGTAGGTGATGCCGTCCACCCGGCAGCGCACATAGCCGGAGCGGCGGGCGTCCTCGAACACCTTGGCGTGCTCGCCCTTCTTGCCCCGGATGACAGGGGCCATCACCTGGATGCGGGTGGCCTCGGGCAGCTCCAGCACCTGGTCGATGATCTGGTCGATGGTCTGCTGCTTGATCTCCTTGCCGCAGATGGGGCAGTGGGGGGTGCCCACCCTTGCCCACAGCAGACGCAGGTAGTCGTAGATCTCCGTCACCGTGCCCACGGTGGACCGGGGGTTTTTGCTGGTGGTCTTCTGGTCAATGGAGATGGCGGGGGACAGGCCGTCGATGTAGTCCACGTCGGGCTTCTCCATCTGTCCCAGGAACATCCGGGCGTAGGAGGACAGGGACTCCACATACCGCCGCTGGCCCTCGGCATAGATGGTGTCGAAGGCCAGGGAGGACTTGCCGCTGCCCGACAGGCCGGTGAGCACCACCAGCTTGTCCCGGGGGATGGTCACGTCCACGTT
>CASFKT010000274.1 GCA_949295195.1 uncultured bacterium
CCGCCGAACACCGGCTCGCTGCGGGAGGTAATCAGCCGCTCGCCCACGCCGAAGGAGTCAATGCGGGCCCCCTGGCGCACCAGGTCCCGGATGATATACTCGTCCAGGGCGTTGGAGGCGATGATCTTACAGCCGGTCAGCCCCGCCTCGTCCAGCATCTCCCGGGCCTTCCGGGACAGGTAGGCCAGGTCGCCGGAGTCCAGGCGGATGCCGCACTTGGTGATGCCCTTGGGCTCCAGCACCTCCTTGAACACCCGGATGGCGTTGGGGACGCCGGATTTTAAGACGTTGTAGGTGTCCACCAGCAGGGTGGCGTTGTTGGGGTAGAGCTCGCAGTAGGTCTTAAAGGCGGTGTACTCGTCGGGGAACATCTGGACCCAGGAGTGGGCCATGGTGCCGGTGGCGGGAGAGCCGTAGTGCTGGTCGGCCATGGTGCAGGCGGTGGCGGAGCAGCCGGCGATATAGCTGGCCCGGGCACCCAGCAGAGCGCCGTCGGGGCCGTGGGCCCGGCGGGAGCCAAATTCCGCCACTGGACGGCCCTCGGCGGCCCGGACGATGCGGTTGGACTTGGTGGCGATCAGGCACTGGTGGTTCAGGCACAGGAGTACGAAGGTCTCAATAAACTGGGCCTGGATGGCGGGGGCCCGGACCGTGAGGATGGGCTCTCCCGGGAAGATGGGCGTCCCCTCCGGGACAGCCCAGATGTCACCGGTGAAGGAGAAGTTTTTCAGATAGTCCAGAAACTCCTCCGCAAAGCAGTCCTTGGACCGCAGATAGGCGATATCCTCCTCGTCAAAGTGCAGGTTCTCAATATACTCCACCACCTGGGCCAGGCCCGCCGCAATGGCAAAGCCGCCCTGATCGGGGACTGAGCGGTAGAACACATCAAAATAGCAGATGCGATCGGTCAAACCGGTTTGGAAATATCCGTTGCCCATGGTCAGCTCATAAAAGTCACAGAGCATGGTCATATTTGTTTTTGCCTTCATTCCGGGGCTGCCTCCTCATTTGAAGGGTGACATGACACCCTAGGTTGGCTTTATTATACTCGTTTCCCATGGAAAAGGCAAGGAAAAGCGGCTGCTTTTGTAAATTCCCCGTTAAGAAGGATACCCGGAACAAATTGGGGCATACTGGAAACGAATCCAAACAATCTGAGGAGGGACTGTTCCATGCCAGAGAAAACCGAAGCCTTTGCCCACAGTCAGACCCGGGAAAACCTGATGCGGGCCTTTGCGGGGGAGAGCCAGGCCCGAAACCGCTACACCATCGCCGCCGGAATCGCCCACAAGAGCGGCCTGGAGGTGATTCAGGGGCTGTTCCTGTTTACCGCCGACCAGGAGAAGGCCCACGCCAAACAGTTCTACCGGCAGCTCCACGACCTGGGCGGACAGACCATCCGGGTGGACGGCACCTACCCGGTGGACCTGTACGCCGACCTGCTGGACTATCTGCGGGCGGCCCAGCACAACGAATACGGGGAGTGGGAGCACGACTACGCCAGCTTCGCCCGCACCGCCATGGAGGAGGGATTTCCTCTGGTGGGCAAGCTCTTTGAGAACATCGCCAACGTGGAGAAGATCCACGGAGACCGGTTCGGCCGGTACGCGGACATGCTGGAGCAGGGGCGGCTGTTTGCCAGCGACACAAAGGTGGAGTGGATGTGCCTGAACTGCGGCTATGTGGTGGACGCCACCGCCGCTCCGGCCCACTGCCCGGTGTGCCGCCACCCCCAGGGCTACTTCGTCCGGGTGGAGCTGGCGCCCTACCACAGCGGGCCGGTGAAATAAAAAATACGGGCTGTATGTGTTTTGCACACATACAGCCCGTATTTTTATTTCTAGTTAAAACAAAAAGTTATCGCTTTTCGGCCGCACGGTCGAAAAAGTCCAGCATCCGCCGGTTGGTCTCCTGGCTCTCCGGCCAGTCCCACCAGCCCACCTCAAACACGTGGGTGAGCTGCTCCCCCTGCTCCCGCTTCCAGAGGATCACCTCGTGCTCCCAGGGGGAGCGGTCCAGGTAGTCTATCAGCCGCCGGCTCTGCCGGTAGTAGCGGTCAGGCTCACTGGCAATGACCAGAATGGGGGGCAGGTCCAGGCCGGGGGCGGTGTCCTCAAAGCTGGCGTGGCCATAGAGGGGGGACAGCTTCCACCGGGGACCGAACAGCAGCTTCTGGTACTCCCGGCTCACCGCCTGGTCAAAGGGCGGACGGAGGAAGGCGAAGCGGTACACGTCGCACACCCCGTGGGCGATGGCCAGGGCCGTAAACTCACGCTTCAAGGGCTGAACGTCATAGAGGGCCTGGAGGGCGGGACTCTTTTGAATGCAGGCGGCGAGTCCGGCCAGATGCCCCCCGGCGGAATCTCCGGTGAGCAGAATCCGGGACAGGTCGAAGCCGTGCTCCGCCCCGTGTTCCTCCAGCCAGTGGAGGCTGGCAAACACGTCCTGCACCTCCCCGGAGGTCCACCTGGGGCAGCAGGCGGTAGCTCATCCCCATCACGGCGTACCCCTGGGCGGCCAGGGCCATGCAGTAGTTCCGGTTCAGCTCCCGGTCCCCGTACATCCAGCCGCCCCCGTGGATGTCCACCACCGTGGGCAGAGGGCCCTGGGCCCCCTCCGGGCGGTACAGGTTCAGGGTGTGCATGGGGTCCCCGTCCGGCAGATAGGCCAGGCCACCCTCCGCCGCCACCCCCTCCGGGCGGGGCTGGCGGGCCAGGCGGAGGGTGTCCTTCCGGCCGTTCTCCCGCCACTTCTTCTCAATCATCATCCGGGTCAAATATCCCATTCCAAACTCCTTCTTTCGGCCCTCCCCAAGAGGAAAAAACAGCCCCGGCTTTCGGCCGGAGCTGTTTTTCTTCCTGTGGAACTTAGCCCTCAGAGATAGCGCCCATGGGGCAGGTACCAGCGCAGGAACCGCAGTCCAGGCAGGCACCGGCGTCGATCACATAATGAGCGTCGCCCTGAGAAATGGCGCCCACGGGGCAGGCATCCGCGCAGGAACCACAGCTGATGCAAGCATCGCTAATGACATAAGCCATTGGAATACACCTCCCTTAAATGTACACCTTATTCTATCACATCTTTTTAAAATTGCAATGCTAATTTTTGCAAAAAGCGGGCATAGTTAAAAAAGAATTCCCGGTCAGGCGTCCAACATTCC
>CASFKT010000275.1 GCA_949295195.1 uncultured bacterium
TGCCCCCCACCGCCATTGAGGACGTGATCTGCGTCACCAAGGCCTACTCCTCCTCCGTGGGCTCCAACACCGAGCCCTTCGTCAGCGAGCTGCTGGGCGAAGAGGGCGACGAGCTGCGCCGCCGGGGCGGCGACAAGGGCGAGTTCGGCGCCACCACCGGCCGTCCCCGCCGGGTGGGCTGGTTCGACGCCGTAGCCACCAAGTACGGCTGCATGGTTCAGGGCGCCACTCAGGTCGCTCTCACCTGTCTGGACGTGCTGGGTTATCTGGACGAGATCAAGGTGTGCACCGGCTATGAGATCGATGGAGAGGTCACGGAAGAGTTCCCCGTCACCCCCCGCCTGATGCGGGCCAAGCCTGTCTTTACCACCCTGCCCGGATGGAAGTGCGACATTCGCGGCTGCAAGGACTACGACGCCCTGCCTCAGCAGGCCAAGGACTACGTGGACTTCCTGGAGCGGCACATCCAATGTCCCATCACCATGGTCTCCTCCGGTCCCAAGCGTGAGGAGATGACTTACCGCACCTCGAAGCTGTAATCATATGTTCTGCGCCGGATGCCTGTGGCATCCGGCGCGCGGCTTATCCAAAAAAGGAGACTGCCATGAAACACCGCATTCTTCCCGGCCTGCTGTCCACCGCCCTGACTCTCAGCCTGTGCGCTCTCCCCGCCTCTGCCCTGGAGGCGGAAGACACCCGCACGCTGCTGCAGGCCTACTATGTGGATGAGATTCCAGAGGAGATTTTGAATCTGGACTCCACTGAGGCCATTCTGGAGGCCCTGAACGACCCCTACACCGTATATATGACGGCGGAGGAGTACCAGGCCTTCCTGAATCAGGTGGACGGCAAGACGATGGTGGGAATCGGCGTGTCTCTCCAGAACGCGGTGGACGACGGAGTCCAGATTCTGTCCATCCTGGACAATTCCCCCGCTCAGGAGGCCGGGCTGTCCGCCGGGGACCGCATCCTGGCGGTGGACGGCGTCACCCTCACCTCCGGCATGGACCCCACTACCCTGATCCGCGGGGAGGTAGGCACCTCCGTCACCCTCACCGTCCGCCTCCACAGCACCGGGGAGGAGAAGGATTTTACTCTGGAGCGCAAGGCGGTCACCATCCCCATTGTCACCTATGAGCTGGTGGACGGGGATGTGGGCTACATCGCCTGCGACAGCTTCGGCGCCTCCACCTCCGACACGGTACGGCAGGCCCTGGAGGAGATGGGAGACGACGCCAACCTCTGGGTGGTGGACCTGCGCTCCAACCCTGGGGGCACCGACACGGCGGTGACCCTCTCTCTGGGCTGGTTTGAGGGCGGTGTTATGGTCTACATGATGGGCCGGGACGGCCTGGCCTACTACCGGGGCATCCGGCCCGATGCCCCCGACCTCACCGACGTGCCCGTGGTAGTCCTCACCAGCTCCTGGAGCGCCAGCGGAGCGGAGATGTTCGCCGCCGCCGTCCGGGCCCACCACATCGGCATCGCCATCGGCCAGCGCACCTACGGCAAGGGGGTGGCCCAGACGGTGCTGGACGACAGCGTCTCCAACGGCACCATCGCCGAACTTTTTGACGGTGACTGCCTGAAAATCACCACTTACCGCTTCTACGCCCCCGACGGTGCCACCAACGACACGGTGGGGGTCCTCCCCACCCTGCTCATTTCCCAGGAGAACACCGAGGCTGCCGCCCTGCTTCTGCGCTCCAACAAGCCCTCCATCGCCAACGGCTCCCTGAAGCTGGAGCTGGCTGGCTTCACCTTCTACATCGACGAGAGCACCGCCCGCCATGCGGACAACCGGGACGCCTTTTCCGAGCTGCTGGAGGCCCTGCCCCCCTCGGCCAAGCTGTACCGGGGCAGCGGCGGCTCCACCTGGACCGAGGCAACCCCCGCCGCTCTGGCGGAGGAGCTGGGGCTGGACTTTGAGAGCCGCATGTTCTCCGACGTATCCGGCTCTCCCTTCGCCGATGCCATCAACACCCTGGCGGTGTATGGGCTGGTGAGCGGCTATGAGGACGGCACCTTCCACCCGGAGGAGACCATCACCCGGGCGGAGTTCGCTTCCATGGTGGCCTCGGCCCTGGACCTGCGGGTGCCGGAGCAGAGCTACTTCTCCGACGTGGCGGCGGACGCCTGGTACGCAGACGGGGTGAACGCCATGGCCGCCAAGGGGTTCTTCGCTGGCGACGGCTCCGCCTTCCGCCCGGATGACACCATTACATACGAGGAGATGGTCACCGTCCTCTCCTCGGTGGCCGCCTGGGCCAGTCTGAACGGCTATGAGCTCGCCCAGGAGAATCTGTCCGCCGGGGACTGGGGAAACTACTACCAGTTCTCCGACTGGGCCCAGACCTCCGCCCGAAATCTGGACGAGCTGGGGGCCCTGGTGGGGGATCAGCAGCCCGGCGACGCCGGCACCCGGGAGACCGCCGCGGGCCTGGGAAGGGGGAAGGTGGCACGGACGAAGGCCGTGACGGATGAGGGTGAGCCGGTCCCACGCACTCCCTCCCCCTCATCCGCCCCCTGCGGGGGCACCTTCCCCCCAGCGGGGGGAAGGCTAAAATCCCGTTTATTTTTATCTTTGGAAAGGATATGACATACCATGACGCAAATCGACATTATCTCCGGCTTCCTTGGGGCCGGCAAGACCACCCTCATCAAAAAGCTCCTCAGCGAAGCCTTCCAGGGCCAGAAGAATGTGCTCATCGAGAACGAGTTCGGCGAGATCGGTATTGACGGCGGCTTTCTGAAGGACGCCGGAGTGGAGATCACCGAGATGAACTCCGGCTGCATCTGCTGCTCCCTGGTGGGTGACTTTGGCGCCGCTCTGAAGAAGGTGCTGGAGGACTACTCCCCTGACCGCATCATCATCGAGCCCTCCGGAGTGGGAAAGCTGTCCGACGTGATTGCCGCCGTGGAGCGGGTGCAGAAGGAGTCCCCGGAGCTGCAGCTCCACAGCTTCGTCACCGTGGTGGACGCCACCAAGGCCCGGATCTACATGAAGAACTTCGGCGAGTTCTTCAACAACCAGGTGGAACACGCCTCCGCCATTCTCCTCTCCCGCACCCAGAGCATGGACGAGGGCAAGCTGAACGCCGCCGTCAATCTGCTGCGCGCCAAGAACGCCAAGGCCGCCATTCTCACCACCCCC
>CASFKT010000276.1 GCA_949295195.1 uncultured bacterium
CTTCCCCCCCAGCCAGCCCCCCACAGCGCCCCCGATGAGGTAGGGGAGGGCCGCTATCAGGTCCAGTCCGCCCCGGAACAGGTAGATGGCCGCCGACAGCACGCACAGGGGGAGAATCACCGCCACCGAGGTGGCGAAGGCCTGCCGCTGGCTCAGGCCGCACACCCGGGTGAGCAGGGGTACCAGCACCGAGCCGCCCCCGCCCCCGAAAAATCCGTTGGTCAGCCCCGCTGCCGCCCCGGACAGGGCATAGCGCAGCTTCCCGCCTTTTTCCATACAAAAACACCCCTTCCGGCCTAGTTTGCCGGAAGGGGCGCGTTTTTATGTATCCAGGGCGCCGGAAAACCCGGAATTTCTATTGGAGCAGGTCCAGCCGCCCGGCCTGGATGGCGGGCAGATTGCGCCGGATGCGCTCCCTGGGCCAGTCCCACCAGCGCAGCTCCAGCAGGGCGGCGGTGGTCGCCGGATCGAACCGGGGGCGGATGGGTTTGGCGGGCACGCCGCCCACAATGGTGTAGGGGGGCACGTCCCGGGTGACCACCGCCCGGGTGCCGATGACGGCCCCGTCCCCGATGGTGACGCCGGACAGAATCACCGCCTCATAGCCGATCCACACGTCGTTTCCCACGGTGATGTCCCCCCGGTTGTCCCAGGCGTCGGTGACGCGGGATTTCTCCAGTCCCCACGCCTCAAAGAACAGGGGAAAGGGGTAGGTGGACAGGGAGCGCATGGTGTGGTTGGCGCTGGTAAAGAGAAACTTTGCTCCGCAGGCGATGGAGCAGAACTTTCCGATGGTCAGCCTGTCCCCGTTGACGGGGTAGTGGTAGAGCACGTTGTTGGTCTGAAAGTCCGTGGGGGCGTGGACAAAATCGTTGTACATGGTGTAATCTCCCACGGAAATATTGGGATCTGTGATCACCGGTTTCAGGTAAATGGTCTGCCGGTCCCCGGTGCGGGGGTAAATTTCCTTCTCTGGAATCGCCATCAAAAAACCTCCTGACTGTTATTTGATCTCCACCCGCGCTCCTCCGGCGCAAGGGGGGCGGGGCGGCCCGCCCGCCGGTCCAGCAGCTCCTTCCCCCGCTGGGACAGCTGGCTGATGAGCTCCACCACCTGTTCCCGGGGGAGGTCCCGGTTGCGGGTGTAGGCGTGGTAGCCCCCGTAGACCACATAGCTGAGGAAGATGTGCATGTCCTGGTTCTGGGCGTACTCCGGGTGCTGCCGGAAGACCAGCTGCCGCAGGCCCTCCTCCACCTTCTCCACCATCCGTCCCGCCCGGCTGCCGGAGAACAGAATCTGAATCCGCTCATCCTGGGCCAGATAGCCCTGAAACAGCTCCCGGGTGAACTGGGCGGGCCGCTCAAAGACGTACTCCGGGTGGTGCAGGCCGAAGATCACCTGTTCCACCACCTGGGTCTCCAGGGCGTCGGACAGGGCGTACAGGTCCTCGTAGTGGCTGTAAAAGGTGGACTTGTGGATGTCCGCCCTCTGGCACAGCTCCTTCACCGTGATCTTCTCCAGGGGCTTCTGCCGCCGCAGGTCCAGAAAGGCCTGCTGGATGCTCCGTTCGGTTTTTTTCACACGCAGGTCCAAGGTTCCGCCTCCTTCTGCCGACTCTTTTGTAAAATAGTCGGATAACCGACGTTTGTAGGAAATCGCCGCTGGCCAATCCGGCGGCGGGTCTGGTATGGTGAAAGCAATCAATCTCACCCTTTGACATGGGAGGTGCGCCATGAATTTCCATGCCTTTTATACCGGCGCGTCCTTTGACGCGTATGAATATCTGGGGGGACACCTGACAAAAGAGGGGGCGGTGTTCCGCACCTTCGCCCCGTCGGCGGAGAAAATTTCCCTCATCGGGGCGTTCAGCGGATGGGAGGAGCTCCCCATGGAGCGGGTCCACGACGGGAACTTCTGGGAGTGCTCCGTCCCCGGGGCCCGGGCGGGCATGCTGTACAAGTACCGCATCTACACCCGGGGCGGCCGGTGCCTGGACCACTGCGACCCCTACGGCTTCTACATGGAGCTGCGCCCCAACAGCGCATCCATTCTGTGGGACCAGTCCGCCTACTCCTTTCAGGACCAGGGCTGGCGGAGCCGCCCCCAAAACTGGCGGGAGGGTCCCCTGAACATCTATGAGGTCCACCTGGGCTCCTGGCGGCGGAAGCCGGACGGCGGCTGGTACACTTACCGGGAGCTGGCGGGGCAGTTGATTCCCTACGCCAGGGAACTGGGGTACAACGCCCTGGAGTTCCTCCCCCTGGCCGAGCACCCCAGCGACTCCTCCTGGGGGTATCAGATCACCGGCTTTTTCAGCCCCACCTCCCGGTACGGCACCCCGGACGACCTGAAATATCTGGTGGACCAGTGCCACCAGGCGGGGCTGGCCGTCCTGCTGGACTTTGTCCCCGCTCACTTCGCCGTGGACGACTATGGGCTGTGGAACTACGACGGCACCGCCCTGTACCAGTACCCCAGCCCCGACGTGGGAAACAGCGCCTGGGGCAGCTGCAGCTTCATGCACTCCCGGGGGGAGGTGCGCAGCTTCCTCAACTCCGCCGCCCACTTCTGGCTGGAGGAGTACCACTTCGACGGCCTGCGGGTGGACGCGGTGCGCAACCTGATCTACTGGAACGGGGAGCCCGCCCGGGGGGAGAACCAGGGGGGCCTCCAGTTCCTCCGGGCGATGAACAGGGGATTGAAGGAGCGCTGCCCCCGCGCCCTGCTGGTGGCCGAGGACTCCTCCGCTTACCCCGGCGTCACCCGCCCGGCGGAGGAGGGCGGGCTGGGCTTTGACCTGAAATGGGACCTGGGGTGGATGCACGACACCCTCTCCTACTTCCAGGCCCCGCCGGAGGAGCGGGCCTCTCAAGGGGGGGAGCTCACCTTCTCTATGGACTACTTTGCCAACGAGCGCTATCTGCTTCCCCTGTCCCACGACGAGGTGGTCCACGGCAAGGCCACCATTTTGCAGAAGATGTACGGGGACTACGAGGGAAAATTCCCCCAGGCCCGGGCCCTCTACCTCTATATGTTCGCCCACCCGGGAAAGAAGCTGAACTTCATGGGCAACGAGCTGGGCCACTTCCGGGAGTGGGACGAGGGCCGGGAGCAGGACTGGAATTTATTGGAGTACCCCCTCCACGGAGGGTTCCTGGCCTTCCACAGGGCGCTGAACCACTTGTATCTCAACGCCCCCGCCCTGTGGCGGGACGAGGGGGAGGGGTTCTTCACCTGGCTCCGGCGGGGGGAGGACGGCCTGTTCGCCTTCCTGCGGGAGGGGGGCGGCCA
>CASFKT010000277.1 GCA_949295195.1 uncultured bacterium
CCATGTGCAATTCACCCAGGAGCAGATGGAACACTTCTCCCGGCTCCAGCGGGAAAAGGCCAAAAAGCCCGTCCAGCTGGACGAGCAGGCGGCGGAGGAATGCCGCAAAGTTCTGTCCGCCTTCTTTGCCGAGATGACGGAATGGGAGCGGTACATGGAGCGGGCCGGGTTTGAGGACGCCGAGGCTGTGCCACGCCTGCTGGCCATCTGGGAGAAGCATGTGAGCGAAAAGCCCCGTCCGGGCTACCGGCCCCTGGGCCTCTCCTACAGCGCCCAGGGCACCTACAACGGGGAAGAATTTCTTGACGCGGAGCAGATCACCAAGAACAAGCTCTACATTTACACCCGGGAGAAAGCCACCGGCTTTGACCGCCGCTTCCTGATGAAGCGTGTGGGCGAGGGCTGGAAGATCGACGCGGTGCAGGAGCGGTTGGACGGCTGGCAGCGCACGGGATTGTGAGGGATACCCATGGCTTGGGAATATGAAACCTTTGGCCCGGACGGTCAATGTAAATTGTTCGGTGTGAACATCTTTGACTACGACTGGCAAACCACCGGCAAGCGAGTAAAAGTCAAAGACCCGCTCTATCACCAGGAGCACACCTTCGAGGTCTGGCAGGTGGAGATCAGCGGGCAGATCCGCCGCTTTGCCGCCGGGGAGTTCTCCAACTGCGTATGGGGATTTTATCTGGAAAAAGACTGACGAGAGGAGCGTGGGAGCGCATGAGCCGGATTACTGACGAACCCTACTTTACCCACAGTGCCTACAGCGCCCTGACCACCGGCATCCAGGTGAAATGCCCCAAGTGCCATGGCGCGGGTGTGGTGACAGCGGATGAGGATACCGCCTATTTCCGGTGCCTGCGCTGCGGCCATCAGGAGACCCGGGACCGGACGATCTACCGCTATGATGTCCATAACCAGTGCAAAAACTGCGGCAGATACTACCGGGTGGAGATTGAAGATGAAGCAAAGCAGCACTTTCCTGTTCTCCATGTGGCCTGTCCCTATTGTGGAACGACCATATCGGGAGAAGTTTATAAAACAGCGGAGGCATTTTCCTATATTGGCGAGATCAGGGATGGGAAAGAACCTTACTTCGGTCTGGAACTGTGGTTTTTGACCTCCTTCCAGGGCAAGCCGGTCTGGGCCCTCAACCGGGAGCACCTTGCTTATCTGATCGACTATCTCAGCGCCGGCCTGCGGGAGAAACCGCCGGGAAGCCCCCCAAAGACCCAGGCCGACCATCTCCCCACCTTCATGAAAACCGCCAAGAATCGGGAGCGGATCGTGAAACTGCTGAAGAAGTTACAGGAGGGATGAGGATGGAGCAGAAAGTGATTTACAACGGCCAAATTCTTACCCTGACCCGGTTTTGGGCGACGGGAGAACCCTGCCTGTGGATCACCGACCCGGCGCAGATCGGGATGCCCAAAATGGAGTTCGTGGGAGGCCACCCGGACGAATACTGCATTTTTCTGAAAAATCTGACGGAAGCAGAGCTGGCACAGATCACATCCCTGGACGGCGTTCCGCTGGATGTGAAAGAAAAACGAAACGACATTGAATGAGGTGAACACCATGGAATCGATTAGAAACCCGCTTCCCAAGCCGCCAAAATACGTAGACGTGGACTATATGACTTTGCCTGACATCGACAGCAACCCGCTGTTCTATGATGAGGACGCGCAGGAGATCCTGCTCTATTGGACGGACGGAGAAAAGGTCTTCTGGGGTTTTTCCCCGGTGTCCAGGGATGTAGAGCATTTTGTCTGGTTCAATCGGCTCTTTGCCAAGGACAGCAAACACTGTTTTCTCCAGGGCAAAAAGCTTCGGAATGTGGATCACGCCTCGTTCACGGCACTCAACAACTGCTACGCCAGGGATTGTAAAAGTGTCTGGACCACCGGCGGCCGGTTTGAGCCGGAGGATATCCGCTCTTTCGTTGTCTGTGATGATGGAGTCAAACTGATGAAGATTAAAGAGATCCGGACCATGTCCGATGGGACACAGCGCCCCATCCGGCTGCGGATTCCCTACGGATATGCCAAGGACAGCAGGGCCGTGTACTATGAGAACTTTGCCGGCAAGATCAAGATCCTGAAAAAGTCGGACCCTGCCACCTTCGTCTCCAACAACGACGGCTATTTCGCATGGGACGCCAACTCCATCTTCTGGGGCGGTTATCTGCTGCCGAAGGCCGACCTGCAATCCTGGCGGATCGTGAATGCGGAAAAGGATCTCTCAAGGGATGACAAGCATTTCTATATCCTAAATAAACTGGTCACAGAAGAAGAATGGAACCAGAAACTGCTCTGACGGGAAAGGACAAACCCCATGGCGCTGCAAGATAAGAACATCATGCCTCCCCCCTGGCTGGCCCACCGGGAGATCGAGCGATACTC
>CASFKT010000278.1 GCA_949295195.1 uncultured bacterium
CAGCACGCCCTGGCCGGCATCAACGCCGCCGTGGTGGCCATGATCGCGGTGAGCGTCCTCAAGCTGGGCAAGAGCACCGTGAAGGACGCCCCGTCTGTGTGCATTTTCCTGGCGGTGCTGGTTCTGTCCGAGCTGGGCGGACTGCTGGGCGTGGACGTCTCTACCCCCCTGGGCCAGGCGCTGGACCTCCTGTCCTCCCCGGCTGTGCTGGTGGTGCTGGCCGGAATCACAGGGCTGCTGCTGGCCCGCCTCTCCGGAAAACAGAAGAGAGGGGGTGAGGAGAAGTGATCTTCCTGCGCCTGTTTTTTGAATTTTTCAAAACCGGACTGTTCTCCATCGGCGGAGGACTGGCCACCATCCCCTTCCTCCAGGACATGGGAGAGGCCACCGGCTGGTTTACCAACCAGGAGCTTACCACCATGATCGCCGTGTCCGAGTCCACCCCTGGCCCCATGGGGGTGAATATGGCCACCTATGTGGGCTACCATATGGGCTGCAACACGGTCTTGGGCCCCGCCGGAGGAATCCTGGGGGCGGTGATTGCCACCCTGGGGCTGGTGGCCCCCTCCATCATCATCATTCTCATCATCGCCCGCTTCCTACAGAAGTTCCGCCACAGCAGGACGGTGGAGGCCGCCTTCCAGGGGCTGCGTCCCGCCTCCACCGCGCTGATCGTGGTGGCCGGACTGAGCGTGGCTTTCTCCGTCTTCTTCGGGCTGCCCAGCGTGTCATTCACCGGCATCACTGGCGTGGAGTGGAAGGCGGTTGTTCTGGCCGCGGCGGTATTCGCGGCCATGAAGTGGTCGCCTCTGAAGAAGCTCCACCCCATCTGTTTCATCCTGTCCGCCGCCGTCATCGGCGTGGTCTTCCAGTTTTAAGGGAAGCGGGAGAAAATCCGATCCCTTCCCATGAAAATCCAGCCCGGGCGTGCCGCGAAAGAGGCGGCCCGCCCGGATTCTTTTCATAGATTTTTCTTGAATTGCCCGCCGGGGCTGTGCTATACTAACACCGTGAAAGACCGCGCTTCTTCCCGCCCCGGCGGGAGGGAGAAATATGGCGCAGAAAGGATGTGGAGCCTCCATGGAAGGCCGAAGTCGCCATCGGGAGCAAAAAGATTGCTGTCACGAACGGAACGCGGCGGAGCCGAGCCCAGAGGCTCCTGCTCCCGCCGCCTGACGACCCACCAGGGGAGCGGTCTGGCCGGAGCGGTCCGGCCCCGGTCCCGTGGTGCGCTTTTCCCGTTTGTAACAGCCACAGGCGCGAGGCGCCCTGTGGTTTTTTTGTGTCCCGCTTTCACCCAACCGTTCAGATCAATTTGAAAAGGGGAGAGCCTGATGCAAGAGAAATATGAGCTGGAACAGCTGATGGAGCTGGTCCAGACCAAGCAGTTCCGCAAGCTGCGCTCCATTCTCATGGAGATGAATGAGGTGGACGTGGCCGAGTTCCTGGATGAGCTGGGACCGGAGGAGACCATCCTGGTATTCCGCCTGCTGCCCAAGGAGCAGGCCGCCGAGGTGTTCGCTGAGCTGGAGGACTCCGACGACCAGGAGCGGCTCATCAACGCCCTGAACGACAAGGAGCTGCGGGAGGTGCTGGACGAACTGTACCTGGACGACACGGTGGACGTGATTGAGGACATGCCCGCCAACGTGGTCTCCCGTATTCTCCGCAACAGCGACCCTGCGTCCCGAAGCCAGATCAACCAGCTGCTCAACTACCCCAAGGACTCCGCCGGCTCCATTATGACCACGGAGTACGTGTTCCTCCACCCGGACGCCACGGTGGAGGAGTCCTTCGCCCGCATCCGCAAGGAGGGCATGGACAAGGAGACCATTTACACCTGCTACGTCACCCAGAACCGGGTGCTGCTGGGCGTGGTCACGGTGAGACGGTTGCTCCTGTCCGCCTATGAGACCAAGATCCGGGACATCATGGAGACCAACGTCCTGTCCGTCAACACCCACGACGACAAGGAAGACGTGGCCCAGATGCTCAACAAGTACGACCTGTCCGCTATCCCGGTGGTGGACGGGGACAACCGCCTGGTGGGCATCGTCACCTTCGACGACGCCATGGACGTTATCGAAGAGGAGACCACCGAGGACTTCGAGAAGATGGCCGCCATCCTCCCCTCGGACAAGCCCTACCTGAAGACCGGCGTGTTTGAGACCTGGCGTTCCCGCATCCCCTGGCTGATGCTGCTGATGCTGTCGGCCACCTTCACCGGCATTATTATTACGAAATTTGAGAGCGCCCTGGCCGCCTGCGTGGTGCTCACCTCCTTTATCCCCATGCTCTCAGGCACCGGCGGCAACTCGGGTTCCCAGTCCTCGGTGGCGGTCATCCGCGCCCTGTCCCTGGACGAGATCGACTTCTCGGACCTCATCGCCGTGGTGTGG
>CASFKT010000279.1 GCA_949295195.1 uncultured bacterium
CAGCCCATCCGGGAGACCGGGCAGGAGCAGCAGGTCCCCAGCCCCCTGGGATTCCGCCGGGAGGACCGGTTTTTATATCTGGGGGCCCCGGACTGTCCCCTGGGACAGGAGGACTGGGTGGAGTGGAACGGCGGCGCCTATGAGGTGTGGTCCACCCACCCGGTCCATGTGGGGCAGACCGTATTGTACACCTGGGCGGTGCTCCGGCCCAGAGACAAGGAACGGGAGGCGGCGCCATGAGCGATGGATTGGACAAGATCCGGGAGCGGATGGCGGACTATCTGAACGCCCAAGGCGTGGCCGCGGTCACCGCCTGGCCGGCGGAGGAGCGCCTGCGGCGGGAAGGCGCGGTGGCGGCGGTCACCCTGAGAGCCTGTCAGGCGGGGCCGGCCGGCTTTCAGTCCTACTTAGGGGAGCGGTACAACCAGGAGACGGCGCAGTGGGAGGAGATCTATGGCCGGAAGGTTCAGATGACCTTCGGCCTGGACCTGTACGCCCTGCCCCAGACGGGGGAGGCGGCCCTTCAGACTGCGCTGGATATTCTGGCCCAGGCCTGCGCGGGGGCGGGGCCGGAGGGGCTTGCCATCCAGGAGTTTTCCAGCGGAGAGACCGCCTATGACAGGGACAGCCGCCTGCTGCACAAGCCGGCCCAGGCGGTGTGCACCGCCTATCTGTACGCCATTACCAGGGCGGACGGCACGTTCCTGGACTTTGAGATCAGAGGGGAGAGAATTCCATGAGCATTACCACACACGAGCGCCCGGGGGTGTACTCCTCCTACGGCGCGTCATCCCTGATCCGCGGAAGCGGCGGGAGAAAGACCGTGGGGCTGGTGGCAGTAAACACCAAGGCCACCGCCAAGACGGTCTACACCATCACCAGCTATGAGGAGGCGGTGACCACCTTTGGCAGCGCCGGCGGTCAGGACATGGCCGAGCTGATCCGGGTAATCCTGCTCAACGGAGCGGCTGCGGTGGCGGCGGTGCCCATCGCCGCCAACACCGACTATGAGGCCGGGTTTGCGGCCCTGGAGGGGCAGGAGAACGTGAGCGTGGTGGTGTGCGACAGCACCACCGAGACCGACCAGCAGAATCTTCGGGACAGCGTGACCGCCGCATCCGCCGCCCGGCGGGAGCGGATTGCCGTGGTGGGCGGGGCGGCCGGCGAGACGGTGACCAATCTTATATCCAGAGCAGCCGCTTTGAACAGCGAGCGGGTGGTCTTGGTGGCTCCGGGCGGGGTCGATGAGGATGGAGACGCCATATCGGGCCTCACCGCCGCCGCGGCGGTGGCTGGGGCCATTGCCGCACAGAGCGACCCGGCCCTGCCCTTGAGCGGGGCGGAGCTGATGGGACTAAACGGCCTCTCCCAGCAGTATAACGACAATGAAATCGACCTGCTGGTGCGGGGCGGAGTCACCCCCCTGGAGAGCGTGGCGGGAGTGGTCTCCGTGGTCCGGGGCATCACCACCCGCACCACCACTGGGGAGTCGCCGGACACCACCTGGCGGGAGCTGTCCACCATTTTAATTGTGGATGACGTGATACCCTCCATCCGGGAGAGCCTGCGGGCCAAATTCCGCCGGGCCAAGAATACCGAGCAGAGCCGGGGGGCCATCCGCTCCCAGGTGGTGCTGGAGCTGGAGAGCAAGCTGAGCCGGGAGATCATCACCGGCTATGAACATGTGACTGTGTCAGCGGACACGGAGAATCCCACGGTGTGTCTGGTGGAGTTCTCCTTCACCGTGGCCCACGGCCTCAACCAGATCTGGCTGACGGCCAGCATTACCATTTAAACCTGGGCCGCCCGCGAACAGAAGCGGGCGGCCCCCATTCAAATAAAGGAGGGAGCAACCCTTGAGCATCGCAGGATTTCCCACCAGCAGCGACATCTATCTGGAGGTAGACGGCACCAAGGTGGCGGTGGTCCAGAGCTACACCGCCAAGGCGGCCAAAACCAGCCGGGCGGTGGAGGCCTTTGGAGAGGAGGAGCCGGTGGCCACCGTCCCCGGCCAGACCACCCATGTATTGGAACTCACCCGGCTGTACGCCACCGACGAGGCCATCCGGGACGGCATCGACTTCTACAGCCTCAGCGACTTCTCCCTGGTCATCTGTAAGCCCGACCGGAAGGTCATCTACTCCGACTGCCAGTGGAGCGGCATTCAGGAGACGGGCACCCTGGGGGACATGGTGCTGGAAAAGGTGACCATTGTGGCCGGAAAGCGGCTGGAGACGGAGGTGTAAGACGGTGGGCGCGTCGATTTTAGCGGGCCGGGACCGGATGGACCTGGACAACGGCATGAGACTGCGGCTGCTGTCCGCCCTGGAGGTGCTCCAGGCCCGGCGGGAGGCGGAGGAGCTGGCCCAGTCTGAGCGGGAGCGGGCCCTGTGCTCT
>CASFKT010000280.1 GCA_949295195.1 uncultured bacterium
AGGATCTCCTGTTCTGCCATGTCAGTCCTCCTTCCCGGGCTCCCGGCGGCCGGCGAGGTGCTCATACCGGCCGGACAGGGCCAGCAGCCCCTGGGTCTGCTCCTGGGTGAGCGCCTCGCCCCCGCCCAACAGATGGACCCAGGCGTAAATTTTGGCGGTCTGCTCCACCGTCTCCATGCGGTCGAAGGCCTCCCACAGGTCCCGCCCCCAGGCCAGGGCCCCGTGGTTGGCCAGGAGCACCGCGCTGTGATGGGCCACAAAGGGGCGGATGCTCTCGGGCACCTCCCGGGTGGAGGGCATGGCAAAGGGGGCCACCGGCACCTCCCCCAGGCCGCTCACCGTCTCGGTGAGGTAGGGCTCCCTCAGGGGCGTGCGCCGGATGGCGAAGGCGGTGGCCATGGGGGGATGGGCGTGGACCACCGCCCCGGCGTCGGGCCGCTCCCTATAGACCAGCAGGTGCATGGCCGTCTCGGAGGACGGGTAGCGCTCCCCGGAGAGCACCCGGCCCTCCAGATCACACACCACCAGCATGTCCGGCTCCAGGCGGCCCTTGCTCACCCCGGAGGGAGTGATGAGGATGCGGTCCTCTCCCAGGCGGAGGGACAGGTTGCCGTCGTGGCCCACCACATAGCCCCGCTGGTAGAGGAGCTGTGCCGCATGGCACAGCTCCTCCCGCAGTACAAGCTCTGTATGGTTCATATCCTTTATACGAAGATCTCACTGGGGGCCCGGCGGCCGGCGTACTGGTCCTCCAGCTCATGCTGGTGGTACAGGTAGCCCTCGTGGTCGAAATACTTGGCTCCCGTGGGGCACTTCTTCACGCAGGCGCAGCACTTGATGCACTTGCCCGCCACGTTGGACACGTCGGCGGGGTCGATGGAGCCCATGGGGCACAGCCGGGCGCACAGCCCGCACTTCACGCACTTGTCCGGATCGGTGACCGGCTTGGCCTTCAGGAAGTCCTTGATGGGCTCCCCGTGGCGGTCCCGGGGGGTGTAGTAGGGGCGGATGGGGTCGCAGCCGGTGACGGAGACCGCCTGGGCGGGAAGCTCTGTCAAGGCCTTTACCTTTTCAGCCGTCTTCTCCCCCAGCTGGGCCACCAGGGCCATGTCCTCCCCGTCGGGGCGGCCCGCGCCTAAGACCTTGGAGAAGGAGTGCTCCCCCACGAAGGCTCCGGCGGCCACGGGCATGAAGCCGTTGTCCCGCATCAGGTTGCGCAGCTCAATGAGGCCGTCGTCGTAGTTTCGGTTGCCGTACAGCACCACGGGCACCCCCAGGGTGCCGTTCCCCTTGATGTGGTCCCGCACGTAGGGCATCAGCAGGTTGGGCACCCGCCCGGCGTACACCGGAGTGCCCAGCACCACCAGGTCCTCCGGCCCGAAGGACAGGTCCTTCTCCCGGGCCTGGGGCAGGTTGAAGCAGTAAGTATCGTACCCGGCCCCCAGACGCTCCGCCAAATCCTTGGCCAGGGTGGTGGCCACCTTCTCGGTGGTGCCGGTACCGCTGAAATAGACGGCCCAGACAGTCTTGATGTTCATAAAAACTTCCTCCTCACATATATCGCTTCCGCCTGCGGCGGGGTGCGCTCAGTCCGGAATGGTGCAGGAAATCAGCTTGGTGTCCGCCACGTACTCCGGCTTGAAGGCGGCCATCTGCTTCATGTGCGGGGTCTCCAGGTGGGCCTTCTGGGCCGGGGCTCCGGTCCACTTCTCGACGAGCAGCAGGGTGCCGTCCTCCTCCTCGGGCAGGTAGTAGGAGTAGCCCAGACAGCCCTCCTCCCCGCGGATGGCATCCAGAATGCCGCTCTCCCGGATTTTGCGGACAAAGGCATCCCGCTGTCCCGGGCGCATGGTGTAGGTCACCAGTATCAAAAGCATGAGTAAAACCCTCTTTCGTCAATTTTCCCCCCGGGTCTTCCGGAAGGTGAGATACCCCTCTAAGATCAGAGAGGCGGCCACCGCGTCCACCGTCTTTTTCCGCTTTTTGGCGTTCTTCCCCGCGTCAAAGAGGATGCGGTGGGCGTCGATGGTGGTGCGACGCTCGTCCCACAGCACGGGCTTGAGGCCGGTGGCCTCCTCCACCTGCCGGGCGAAGTCCCGGTAGAGCTGAGCCCGGGGACCCTCCGTCCCGTCCATGTTCCGGGGGAAGCCCATCACCAGCTCGTCCACCTGGTACTGCTCTACCAGCTTGCGCAGCTCCTCCAGGACCACCTGGTCCTTCCGGCTGTGGATGGTGGTGGTGGTCCCCGCCAGCAGGCCGGTGGGGTCGGAGATGGCCACCCCCGTGTGGGCGTCTCCGTAGTCGATTGCCATGATGCGCATGGCCTCTCTCCTCTCTTGGTTTGGTCAAAATGTCTCAGTTTCGCCGCCCCATCCTATTTAGCCTTCCCCCTGGGGGGAAGGTGGCTGGCCGCTAGGCCAGACGGATGAGGGGGCAATGATAGAGTTCCTGTGTCTGTGATGGGGATATTTCGCCGCCCCGGCGGCGAGCTTCTTTCTGGACGCCCAGAAAGAAGCCAATGGCCCAGGCCACCTTCTCTTGGCCCTGCGGGCCAATTCACCTTGAGAAGCGCCAAGGGGTGGGCGCAATCGGCAGAAACGGCTGCGCCGCCCCTGCCTCCATGCCGCCCATCCCCTACGGTTCTCAAAAAATCTTCCGGAATTGGGTGGGGGAGGTCCAAGGGCCTCCCGCCGATCCATTGGGACCGGGCGGCCCGGTGTGCCGCCCCTACAAAAAAACTGCACGGGCGACCGCGAGGGTCGCCCCTACGGTTTTACGAGAGGCATATCTGAAATTCTGGCGGGTGGGTGAGGACACCCGCCCCTACGGCGGATACAGAAGCCGTCCCTTCTTTCGTAGGGGCCGGACACTGGCCGGCCCGCAGATTTATGCGGCGCGTCCGGGAGGCCGCGCCCTACAAACGGAGAACCCTCCATTGCGGGCGGCCACATGGGGCCGCCCCTACGGCGAATGAAGAGGCGATTGCGTTTTTCGCGTAGGGGCCGGTTCCAGACCGGCCCGCCGATTACGGACCAGCAAACACCTGCTCGGCAAAGCCAGGCGCGGCTGTGGAATCGCACCAGCTACAATTTGGGGGAAGCCAGCCCCCAGTGGGGCGGTGGGAATTTAGATAGCCACTCAAATTTTGCGCGCCGGAAGTGCTGCAAAACCTAGCAAGTACGCGTCCCCCGTAATGGGGGTTCTAGGGGGACGGCGAATATGGACACGGAGTGTCCATCCTGAGCCGGCCCCCTAGCGTCTTTTGGTTCCTTTTCCACGTGGAAAAGGAACTCGCCCCGCAGGGCGAAACCCTGCAAAATAGGGCGGCGGGGGCGAGCCCCCGCCCT